>NZ_FR892628.1:0-4588 GCF_000436015.1 Prevotella sp. CAG:592
TCCCCCGTAGGGGAGAGGCTGGTTACTCATGTTTATGATATCCGATAGCAATCAGACTGCCAAGGGTATCTGTCCCTCCCCTACGGGGGAGGATAGGTGGGGGCTAATGGCGGAAAGCGGTTCATATATCATGACAAATTACTATGTCTATGATTTCAGTCAATCATTTCAGCCCCTCTCGTTCTCAAACCCATCCTAGCCTTCCCCAAGGGAAGGAACAGGTTACCCTGCCAATGAACTTCAGCCCCCTCTCGGTCTCCCCCGTAGGGGAGATGCAGGTTAGCATTGTTAACGAAAAACCATTGACAGTCAACGATTTGTCAAAGACTGGTGGATACAGGTTACTCCGTTTTGTCAAAGACTGGGAGTCGCCTGTCTTTCCATTTTGCAAATTTACTTTCTTTTTAGCAACGACTGAAAAAAATTACGTTACTTAATATTTAACTAACATAAAATTATAGGGTTTTAAGGAAAAATAGAACAACATGGAAGCCTGGCTATCCGCCAATCGGTGAATAGAACAACAAGTCAGGCTATCCGACAATCGGTAAAAAGAACAACAGGTCAGGCTATCCGCCAGTCGGTGATATTGCCGACGGAAGAGTCGAAATTGATGCCCACCTTAGTAATCAGCTTGCCAGAAAGGGCAAAGCGCTCGGCATAGTTCTTCAGGTCTATCTGCTTCATGGCAGCATCGGCATCCTTGTTGAGTTTCAGTTCTATCAGGTAAAGGCGGTCGGCAGTCAGCATCACGATATCCACCCTGCCCTTTGGCGTGTGCACCTCCACATCCACCACATAATGAGTGAGCAGCGTGAAGATGATGAAAAGCATCTGCTGATAATGACCCTCATGATTTGTCACGTTGCAGTATGGCACCGTGGCGAGGAATGTCTGCAGCAGCCTCAAGGCACCGTCGATGTCGTTCTGGCGGATGAGCACCGACATCCGGGCTATCGCCACATCGCCCTGCTCGGCATACGAGCCGTCGAGATAGTTGGGCAGCAGACTCTCGAAGAGCCCCACCTTCACCTCCTTGTTAGGCAGGTCGAGGGTGTATAGCTGGCTTATCTTGTCGTAGCCCTTGATGGTGATATAGCCGCTCTGATAGAGCAGCGGCGTGATGGTCTTCATGGTTTCCGTCGGCGAGTCGAAAGCCGACGACTTGGCACACATCCGCTGCAGGCTCGCCGGCTGCACATTGAATCTCTGCAACATATTGACGAGATATGTGGGTGTGCCCGATGCGAACCAGTAGGAATCGAAGTCTTTGTTGGCGAGGCTGCTGAGCAGACTGAAGGGATTGAACACTCCCGGCGAATGCGCCGAGAAATGATAGCCGTCGTAATTCTCCTTCAGCTTTGCCACCACCTGCCGCGGCGTCAGCTCGTTGGCCTGAGCCAGACCGGCGATGCCGTCCTGCATGTCGTCCAACAGTTCTGTTTCCGTTATGCCGCAGATGCCGGCATAGTCATCCTTCATGGAGATGTTGCTGATATTGTTCAGTTCGCTGAAGATGCTGAGCTGCGAGAATTTCGTGATGCCGGTGAGGAAGACGAAGCGCAGATATGGGTCGCAGTCTTTGAGCGGACTGTAGAAATTGCGCATGATGTCGCGCATCGCCACGAGTTGTGACTCTTCATGCGCCACATCGAGGAGCGGGGCGTCGTATTCGTCGATAAGCACCACCACCTGTCGCCCGGTCTTCTCATAAACAGCCATGATGAGGTTTGTCAGCCTGAGATTGGGCGCCGCGGAATGGAATTCCACTCCGAAGCGTTCCTCATTCACCTTCAGTATATATAGCAGATACTCCTGCAGTCCCTCCACATCCATGTGTTTGGCCCCTGCCATGCTGAGAAGGACAACGGGATATTCCGTCCATTCCTTTTCCAGCTTCTCTATCGCCAGTCCTCTGAAGAGGTCTCGCCTTCCCTCGAAATAGCTCTGCATGGTGGATACGAGAAGCGACTTGCCGAAGCGTCGCGGACGGCTGAGGAAATAATACGTTCCGGCAGCATGTGCCATGTTGTATATATACTCCGTCTTGTCTATATACAACATATCGTTCTCTCTGATTTTGCTGAACGTCTGTATTCCTATGGGATATCTTCTTCTGGTCATGATCTCGTATCCTCCCTGCTTGATTATAGAACGGTCATCAGACCGCATATCGGGTTTTCATTACTGTCTGCACAGTATTTCAGTTCTCATTCCACTTCCCCTCCCTTCTGCCCCGAGGCATACCGGGTGGGGAAGCCGTCACTCCTTCACGGGCACGATCTTGGTCTTGGGCTGCTCGCGGTTGCGGCGGTTTACCATTGTCACCACTGCCTGTGCGAGATTGAGGAACGCCTGTCCGGTGATGCTCTCCGGATGGCAAGCCGCCGGCATTCCCTTGTCGCCGTCCTCACAGATGCTCTGCACGAGAGGAATCTGTGCGAGCAGCGGGATATTGAGCTCTTCAGCCAATTTCTTGCAGCCCTCCTTGCCGAAGATGTAGTATTTGTTTTCTGGCAGTTCGGCAGGAGTAAACCATGCCATGTTCTCCACCATTCCGAGGATGGGCACGTTCACCTTGTCGTTGCGATACATGTCGATACCCTTGCGGGCGTCGGCGAGGGCAACGCTCTGCGGAGTGCTCACAATCACGGCTCCCGTGATGGCGAGGGTCTGGAGCAGAGTGAGATGGATGTCGCTGGTGCCCGGCGGCGTGTCGAGGATGAAATAGTCGAGGTCGCCCCAGTTGGCGTCGGCGATGAGCTGCTTCAGGGCATTGGATGCCATACCGCCTCGCCACAGCGTTGCGGTGTCGGGATTCACGAAGAATCCGATGCTCAGGAGCTTCACTCCATATTTCTCTATCGGCTGGATGAGCTGGCGGCCGTCAACGGGCACGGCATACGGACGCTCATCCTCAACGTCAAACATCTTTGGCATCGACGGACCGAAGATGTCGGTGTCGAGCAGTCCCACCTTGTAGCCCAGACGGGCGAGCGAGATGGCGAGGTTTGCCGACACGGTGCTCTTGCCCACTCCGCCCTTTCCGGAGCTTACGGCGATGACGTTTTTCACCTCCGGGAGCAGCTTGCCCACTTCAGGGCGCGGCTTGGACTTATATTCCAGTTTGATGTCGATGGTCATCTCCTTGCCGGAGTCGTCGCCTTCGTGCTGGCTCACAGCATAACGGATGGCAGCCTCGGCAGCCTTGACTGTGGATTTCAGGAACGGGTCGGTGTCGCGGGGGAAGATGAGCGTGAACGACACGCTGCTGCCGGCGATACGCACGTCATCGGCGAGCATCTCGCTCTCGATGAGATTCTTCTTGGTGCCTGGATACGTCACGGTCTGCAACGCATCGGTAATGAGTTTTGGATATAATGTCATTTCTGTCTTGAATTTATTTTCATTGAAGATAACCGCATAGCAGACTGACCGCGCCGCTGACACGCCCCACACTAAACGGGGATGCCACGCCGGGAATGCCGCGAAACGGCAGGCGCCGCGGACTGTCGCCATACGAAAAAGCGCCAACCTCACAGACGTCACTGCAAAGTTAGCGTTTTTTATTTATCCTGCAAAATATAGATGGGTCACTTTGCCGAATCCTTTCCGCTACGCTTCGTGCGCTTGTAGCTGCGGTATTCGTCGAGCGGGATTTCCACGTCAGACTCTTCGAGAGTGCCGGCGGCCGGCAGACGGAATTTGAGGTATTTGATGTTCAGTCCGCGGTCTATCCACTGGTTTTCATAATATGTGTGGATGGAGAGGATAGAACGGGTGTCGTTGTCGAGCGACTGGTCGTGGTAGAGGTCTTCGGTCTGCATCAATACCGGCAGCGCGTTTTTCTCCACCATGAGTCTGGTGTATGTGAAAAGGAAATTGGAGTCGGTCTTCAGATGCACGAGTCCTCCGTCTACGAGGAAGCGGCGGTATCTCTCCATGAAGTATGTGCTGGAGAGACGCTTGCGCGGATTCTTCATCTGCGGGTCGCTGAAGGTGAGCCATATCTCCTGCACCTCGCCCGGGGCGAAGAAGCGGTCGATTATCTCGATGTTGGTGCGCAGGAAAGCGGCATTTTGGAGCCCCTCCTCCAGAGCCTGCTTTGCTCCGGTGTGCATGCGCGCTCCCTTGATGTCGACTCCGATGAAATTTACGTCGGGGAACATGCGTGCCAGTCCCACGGTGTATTCTCCCTTGCCACAGCCCAGCTCCAGGACAATGGGGTTCTGGTTGTGGAAATATTCCTCGCGCCATTTGCCCTTCATCTCAAAGGGCACGTTTTCGATTACTGAATATGGATACTGGAAGACATTCTTGAATGTCTCCATCTCTGCGAATTTCTGTAGTTTTCCTTTACTCATTTATGATGTTGTACGTGGTTCAGTGTTCAACGCTTTGTCCGTGTTTGGTCCTTTTCTTCTTTTTTTATTGTGACGAGGGCCACTATTATTGCGAAAACGACCATCAGACCTACTGTCAATAGTTTTATCATAATCTTTTCCGTTAACCCAAAACTATCATTAGGACGTTTAGTTTGGTTTTTAATTACTGCTTGTTGTCTTTTGATTTTTATAAGGCGTCTTTT
>NZ_FR892629.1:0-5672 GCF_000436015.1 Prevotella sp. CAG:592
AAGCCCTAATGACCGATTTGGGTTTAAAAACTTAAAGTTTAGTTATCTCTTCCTGTGAAAGGCCTGTTGCTTTCATTATAGCGTCAATAGGCATATCCATTTCAAGAAGTTTTTTTGCTATTTCTACAGCTTTGTCTTTTTTGCCTTCAGCACGACCTTTTGCAAGTCCTTTTGCAATACCTTTCTCTTCTGCATTATCCAGCGAGTTCTTCATGTCGCGATAAGCTTTAAGACTGTCCTCATATTCACGAAGTTCTGTTTTTGAGAATCTTGCGATTTCAGCCTGATTAAACAAACGACTAAAGACTTCTGTCTGGAGATACCTGGGTTGACGGTCAAGACGCGAGAGGTTTTGAAGAACATAAATCCACTTGTCATAATTGGTCTTCAGTTCTTCTATACTCTTTTTGAACTTGGCTATTTCAACATACTTAAATGTGAGTTTATCGTTGAACACTTTATGTGTCTGCTTGTCAAGCAAGCCGATGTCGTGATTGATTGTATCTTGTGCAAAAGCAGAATCTGTCATGTCGTAGTTGAGTAATGCAACAACATAAACATGCTTGAGTTCATAATTCCACACTTCTCCTTTTTGCGCTTGATCACGAATAGGGAATGTGGCATAATATAGGGAACGGTCTTTGAAGTATTTCTGACTGGCATTCTGCATCTCAACGATAAACTTCTCGCCTTTTTCATTCTCACAATATACGTCGAATATAGCCTTGCGGTCTGTACGTACATCACCAACATGCTCACTATTAAGGAATGTCACGTTCTTTACAACTTGTTCACCATCAAACAGAGAGTTGAGAAAATCAATTAACAAATCCTTGTTGGGATTAGTGCCAAAAATTCGCTTGAAACCGAAATCGGTCAGCAAACTGATATATCGTTCTTCTGTGTATCGCATAACCCTAATATTAAATTTGTATTATAACACAAAGATAAAGGATATATTCAATATTTACAAGAATATTGGCACAATTTTGATTATTGAGTGTTGTTATCGGCTTTACCGCTTGCCAGAGCATGAATGTTGAATTATTCTCGACTAACGCCAGCGATTGTAAGTTGTACTATCATGAACAAGAATTAATTGTTGTAATAACGAGCATACCATTCAGCAAAGCATCTCAATCCTTCTCTTAGACTTGTGTTCGGCTTAAACCCAAAGTCCTGCTCTAATGGGGTCGTGTCAGCGTAAGTTACTGGCACATCACCAGGCTGCATCGGTACAAGTTCCTTGTGGGCTTCAAAGTCATAATCCTTTGGCAATACTCCTGCACGAACCAATTCTTCTTGAAGGATAGTAACGAAGTCAAGGAGGTTTTCGGGAGAGTTGTTACCAATATTATATACTTTATATGGAGGAATTGGCAGACCATCTTCGCCATTCTGCTTTTCTGGTGCATGTTGCATGATACGGACTACACCTTCTACGATGTCGTCAACGAATGTGAAGTCACGCTTACAATTGCCATAATTGAATATCTTGATGGTTTCGCCTTTCACCAGTTTGTTTGTAAAACCGAAGTACGCCATATCTGGGCGACCGGCGGGACCATACACTGTGAAGAAGCGAAGGCCTGTAGAAGGGATGTTATAGAGTTTACTGTAGGCATGTGCCATCAGCTCGTTGCTCTTTTTGGTTGCAGCATAAAGGGAAACGGGATTGTCAACCTTGTCGTCTGTTGAATATGGCACTTTTTTGTTGCTGCCATATACAGATGATGAAGAAGCATAAACAAGATGCTCAACTTCGTGATGACGGCAAGCTTCAAGGATATTATAGAAACCAATGAGGTTGCTCTGAATGTAAGCATCGGGATTAGTGATACTGTAACGTACACCAGCTTGGGCTGCGAGGTTTACCACAACAGCGATTTTGTTATCGGTGAAAATCTTTTCTACAGCTTCTTTATCAGCGATTGATGCGTGTACGAAAGTCCAGGACCCTCCTCGGTCCTCCCTGTTTAGGGAGGATGCTATATTTTCGATCTCCTTGAGACGTTCGTATTTGATGTTGACATCATAATAGTCTGTGATTGAATCAATACCAATCACTTTGATGTTCTATACGTCGTGGAAAAGACGTTTTACGAGGTTGCTGCCTATAAAACCTGCAGCACCTGTTACAAGAATTGTCTTGTCTTCAAGATTTATGTTGTGTTCTACCATAAAGACCCCCTCATTACCCCTGTTTAGGGGATGGTCCGGAGGGGAGCGGAGGATTTAGACCCCCTCGATCCCCCTGTTTAGGGGGAGGATGGAAGACCCCCTCAGTCCCCCTGTTTAGGGGGAGGAAGAGGACATTGGGCTAACTGTCTGGGGGAGGGTTATAAGTTTTGTTTTATTTTTGTAATGACATAATCGGGGTTAAATAAGACTTCTTGGTTTGTGAAACGTATGACCTTGAAGCCTTGGTTTTCTAACCATTCTTGTCTGATAGTATCGTAGAGTTGCTGTTCGTCAGTGAAATGGTAACCGCCATCGATCTCGACTATCAGTCTGCTTCGGCGGAATAGGAAATCTACTATATAATCACCAATAATCCCAAATCGGTCATTAGGGCTTGCTTGTATTTTGCTTTTTTAGAAGAGTGGATTTTGTTTGGCTTTTAATGAGTAATAGCGAGCTATTGCGAATTAAAAACAAGCAAAAGACGCCTTATAAAAAGCAAAAGACTGCAAGCAGTTATTAAAATTATACATTGAACGGACTAATGACCGTTTTGGGATAATATGCTGTCTGATGCATCTCTGCCCAAGTGCTGATGCTTTAACCATTGACCAGAAGACAGATTCTGCCTCAGTAGCATTTTGGCGGTTCTTCTTCGCATTCTCCTTAAGAAGTTCATACTCCAAAGGATCTGCTGTCATCCATTTCCTATCCATAGTTTGCCCCTGTCTAGGGGGAGGAAGAAGACCCCCTCGGTCCCCCTGTCTAGGGGGAGGAAGAAGACCCCCTCGGTCCCCCTGTCTAGGGGGAGGAAGAAGACCCCCTCGGTCCCCCTGTCTAGGGGGAGGAAGAAGACCCCCTCGGTCCCCCTGTCTAGGGGGAGGGGTGGAGAAAGGTTTTTTCGTTTGTCTTGTAAGCCTCCCTAAACAGGGAGGTTTGGAGGGTCTTTAATCTCTACGGAAAATATCTCTAGTATAAACTTTATCTTCTACATCCTTCAAGCAATCATCAAAACGGTTGGCGATGATGGCTTTGCTTTGAGCCTTGAATTCATCAAGGTTGTTGACTACCTTGCTGCCGAAGAATGTAGTGCCGTCTTCAAGGGTGGGTTCATAGATGATGACTTCTGCGCCTTTAGCCTTGATGCGCTTCATGATGCCCTGGATAGCTGACTGACGGAAGTTGTCACTGTTTGACTTCATAGTCAGACGATAGACACCGACAACGGGAGCCTCTCCCTGCCCCTCTCCCGAAGGGAAGGGATGGCCGTACTGGTTGTTGTTGGTATAGTCGTACCATCCAGCCTTGCGCAATACAGCATCAGCAATGTAATCTTTGCGTGTGCGGTTAGATTCTACAATAGCGGACATCATGTTCTGAGGAACATCCTGATAGTTGGCAAGGAGCTGCTTGGTGTCTTTCGGCAAGCAGTAACCGCCGTAGCCGAATGACGGGTTGTTATAATGTGTACCGATACGTGGGTCGAGACCTACGCCTTCGATGATAGCCTTGCTGTCCAAGCCCTTTACTTCTGCGTAAGTGTCGAGCTCGTTGAAGTAGCTTACACGGAGGGCGAGGTAAGTGTTAGCGAAGAGTTTAACGGCTTCCGCTTCTTTCATACCCATAAACAAGGTGTCGATGTTTTCCTTGATTGCTCCTTCCTGCAAGAGGGCTGCGAATGTCTTGGCAGATTCTTTCAGCATCTCTACGTCGGTAACTGATTCTATTGCCTTGTTCTCGGCTTCAAACTCCGGTTTGTCGATAATCTTAGGATAGCCTACGATGATACGGCTTGGGTAGAGGTTGTCGTACAAGGCCTTGCTTTCACGCAGGAACTCTGGGGAGAAGAGGAGGTTGAACTTCTTTACTCCCTTCTGAGCGTATTTCAAGTAAAGGTTGCGAGTATAGCCAACAGGGATAGTACTCTTGATCACCATAACGGCATCTGGATTTACTTCCAATACCAAGTCGATTACTTCTTCTACATGGGTAGTGTCGAAGTAATTCTTTACCGGGTCATAGTTGGTAGGTGCTGCGATGACCACAAAATCGGCATCAGCATAAGGAGAAGCCTTCCCCGTCCCTCCCTGAAGGGAGGGGGACAAGACTGCATGGAGATCAAGTGGCTTTTCTGCCAAATACTTTTCGATATAGTCATCTTGAATAGGTGAAATCCTGTTGTTCAGCTTTTCTACCTTTTCTGGTATTACATCTACTGCTGTTACATGATGATGTTGTGATAGCAATGTAGCTATACTCAGTCCCACATAGCCAGTGCCGGCCACTGCGACTCTGATGTCTTTGAAATCACGCATATTTAAATTTTATTTAGTTTCTTATTCCGCTATTTAGAAATCTTCGTTATGCACATTGCTGATGGCAACGGCATAACCTCCAAGGTCCATCACAAGCTGGCGGTCGCGCAATATTCGTACGACATATCCTTCTTGTCCTGCCAAGATTCCTGTCAGAACACGGAGCTTCACGTGTTCCCTTGCAAATTTCACAAAAGGATCACGAAGGAAAGTCACACGTTCCGGTTCCGACTCCATGACTTTCATGAACGGCTTCATGACGCTGTTCTTGATGGATGCCGGTTCTCCTGTCATGCAATTGTTTACAAGATGGTATCGTGGAAAATTCTTCTGGAGGAAATTCTTCAGGTCTTCAGTTTCGCCCTGCAAGAATACGAGGCCGCTTACTGAAGGTTTCTCTTCTTTGACTACACCTTTGCCATTTGCTTTGCGCTTATAACCAATGGTGCGATGAATGAAACACTTTGGAATGAAATCGCCTTCCCAATTGCCTTCTTCAAGTATCTTGTCGAACTTTCCAGCTGCAAAATGCTGGATAAACAAATATCCCCATGGAGCCTCCGGTTCTTCGTTAATGGACATTCCTCCTACTTTTGAAGCCGATTTTTTATCAGCCCCAACAACGTGGATGCCCTTTGGTAAACACTTGTTGTTATACATATCGTTGTTTACGTCGGCTGTAGAAGAAGGAAGCGAGCAAACCTGCGTCATTTTCTTTATCTACTTTATGTCACTGTTAGCTGCCATCACGTATGATGACGATGCTATTATTACAATAACATTGCTCATAAAATCACACCTTAGAAGTACATATTGTCCAGTCCAGTAGATGAAAACAAAATTCGTCAAGTAGTCTTGGCCATCTTACTTTCTTACTACTATATGGCTTTGTGTCTCTATCAATATTATGTCTGCATCTTCATATCCATATCTCATAATGAGAGATAAGATATCGGGTGCAAAGTTACGTTTTTTCTTGCATTTATTATCATTCACATTATAAAACTTTTATGTTTTCATTGATTTTGTATAGCTATGTCTATGATTACACGCTAATTAGTAACAAAAATGCGACATAACTTTATATACACAATGCCACTGCCATCATGATATTCTTCACTTTCATCATTCTTCCTCAAACAATACCGCATTAAACCCAAATCGGTCATTAGGCCG
>NZ_FR892630.1:0-4779 GCF_000436015.1 Prevotella sp. CAG:592
CTATAAACGGCCTAATGACCGATTCGGGATTATCAGATGAGAAGGAATTCAGGCGACAGAATTGCATACGTTGGCAGAATCCTGAAAACAGGAATATTAGTATTACAATACGAACTTATTGGGCAGACGTCTGACAGCAAATCTGCCCATCCGGGGTAAGCACCTTGCCCCACTTGAGAAAGCACCTTGCCCCAGTTGGGCAAGCAGCGTGCCCAATTTTTAACCCAAATCGGTCGTTAGGGCTTGCTTGTATTTTGCTTTTAAAAAGAGTGTTTTTTTGGTGGGGGTTAATAGTTCAATCCGAAGCACCACAGCGGAATGATATTGCCGAAGCCTGTTTCTATATCGTCCTTCACGATATAGCCATTGTCCAAACCTTCTATCTGCTGTTTGCCCTTCTTGCGTCCGCCAATCTCAAAGGTGTACTTGCCAATGACGAAATCGGACTGACGTGAGGCTGTCACCACATTGCGCACACGCATCTGATTGTAGAAGAATGTCTCGCGCAGATTGCCTATATCGGGCGTACCACCGGCAAGAACCGTCATCAGACTCGGATTGTCAATATATACTTTCTCTATCTTTCCAAGATTGCGTATGCCCGAAGTGTCGTCACGCAACAGTCCTATCATACCCGACTTCTCAAGATAAGCCAGATAATCGGGTATGCTGTTCTTGCTTGCGCCTATCTCTGACGCCAGACTGTCTGCTACGGGCTTGTATGGAGCCAGATGCGAGAGGATTGCAAGCAGCTGCTTCAGCTTACGGGCTGTAGAGGCTTTCATATCGGCATACTGCGGTATGTCAACTTCTATAGTCTGCATCACCACTTGCTCCATACGCATCGGGAAATCGCCCTGGACGGAGAAGGGATAATAGCCACGACTCATATAGTCGCGGAAGAGTGGCAGCGGATGTTCTACGGCATCAAGCACTGCGCGGTTGCTGAGGATGTCGTCGAGAGTGTAAACCGGACTCTCTATGCCATGGAAGAAAGACAGATACTCTCTGAATGACAAGCCGTACATGAAATAGAGCAAGGCACGACGGCTGAGGTCGGACTCGCCACGATATATATCGAGCACCGAAGAACCGGTAAAGACGATGTGAAGCGAAGGGTGCATATCATACATCAGTTTCAATTCTCTGCTCCAGCCGCTATACTTGTGTACCTCGTCGATATACAGATGCGTACCACCCTCTTTCACAAACTTATCGGCAAGGTCGTAAAGTTTATGGTCGGCAAAGTACATGTTGTCGGCTGTGATGTAGAGGCTATGGTTTTCGGGCGTGTTCTTTATACGCTGCAATATCATTGTAGACTTGCCGATGCCACGCGGACCAAGTATTCCCACCAAACGACTATCCCAACTGATATCGTCATACTTATAACGCACGAATGTGGTGGGTGTCTGCTTGAGCAATTCGCGCATGTATTCATAAAGTTTCAATTCTATCATAGCTTGTAGACGTTTGATAACAATGCAAAGATACGAAAAATCCCTCAATGAGGGACGCTTTTGGCTTAAAACGTCCCTCATTGAGGGAAATATTTGGCGAATTTGTCCCTCTTAGAGCTTTTTTACAAGGCGCCTTTTGTCCGTTTTAAATCCGCAAAATGCCTTGCCTGCACAATAAATTCCTCGAAAGGAGTGTTTATCTCAGTTTTTATATTTACCTTTGCCATATATCAGATATTCTTTATCTAAGTTTTCAGCAACACTTGGACAAGTGGATTTCCTGACCGATGCAAGCATCGGATAATTCTGCGTTATCCAATGACTTGCTTTTTTGTAAGATTGCAAGTCTGCTGGTTTAAGGTAAAGACAGAAGATAGCGAGACCTGATTTTATCGATGAATACGGGATTTTTTAATCATAAGAAACCATAACATAACAAATATGGATTATATATTTGAGACCAAGATGATGGTGCGCGACTACGAATGCGACATCGAGGGAATAGTAAACAACGCTAACTACCTGCACTACGCCGAACACACAAGACACCTGTTCTTGCAGAAATGCGGACTCAGCTTCGCAGAGATGCACAGAAGAGGAATCGACGCCGTGGTGGCAAGGATGAACCTGCAGTTCAAGACTCCTCTCAGATGCGACGATGAGTTCTTCTCCCGTCTGAACCTCACCAAGGAGGGAATAAAATACGTGTTCCATCAGGACATCTACCGTGCGTCGGACAACAAGATATGCTTCAAGGGAGTGATTGACCTGGTCTGCATCGTTGACGGCAGACTCGCCAACAGTCCCGAATACGACGATGCCTTCAAGGAATATATAAACAAATAAGACGATTCGGATGGATACAGCACAGCAAGAAAGACTCAATGCCCTGACGCTGTCGAGAATGGGATTCTACAATATCCCGGCGATGAGGGAACTGCTCCACAGGGCAGGTTCGTTCACAAACATTGCCGACCATCATGACAACATACTCGACATCGTGCCCGACTGTCCGAAGCGTCTCGCCAACTCGCTTAAAGACATCGCCCCACTGCAGCAGAGAGCGGAGGAGGAACTGGAATATGCGGCTGCCCACGGCATACAGGTGCTGCTGATATCCGACGACGACTATCCGCAGCGGCTGAAAGAGTGCAACGACGCACCGCTCGTACTCTTCTATAAAGGCAATGCCGACCTCAATGCCAAACGGGTGATCAATATCGTTGGAACACGCCACGCCACACAGTATGCCGACGACTGCATACGCAAGTTCATTGCAGACATCAAGGTGTTGTGTCCCGAGATCCTCATTGCCAGCGGACTGGCATACGGAGTGGACATCATGGCGCACAGACACTCGCTGGAAAACGGCATACCCACTGTGGGAGTGCTTGCCCACGGACTCGACAACCTGTATCCGCCACGCCACAGGGAGACGGCAGACAGGATGGTGGGATGTGGTGGACTACTGACGGAGCATTTCACGAATACCAATGCCGACAAAGTGAACTTCGTGAGGCGCAACCGCATCGTGGCAGGCATGTCAGACGCCACCATACTCGTGGAGAGCGCTGCAAAGGGCGGAGGACTCATCACTTGCTCGCTGGCAAACTCATACAACCGCGACGTTTTCGCATTCCCCGGCAGAATTGGCGACAGCCTCTCTGAAGGATGCAACAAGATTATCCGCAACCGGTCAGCACAGATGGTAATATCGGCGGAATCATTCGTCAGCGACATGGGATGGGAGACTGACGCACAGCTCGCCACAGCCCAGAAGAACGGTATAGAGAGGAGTCTCTTCCCCGAAGTGGAAGGCGACGCAAAGACAATAATCGACGCTCTCGCCAAGAACAACGACCAGCAGATGAACGTGCTTACGGTATCCACGGGATTGCCTATAAACAGGCTCACCGCCCTTCTCTTCGAACTGGAGATGAAGGGAATGGTAAAGGCACTGGCTGGAGGAATGTATCATTTGATTAGTTGACAAGGAGACGAGTTGACAAGGAGTAAAGTAGACAAGTAGACAATGAAAATAGGAAACATACAATTTGGAGATCGCCCTCTGTTTCTCGCACCGATGGAAGATGTCACCGACATCGGATTCCGTATGCTATGCAAGAGATACGGGGCATCTATGGTATACACCGAGTTCGTGAGCGCAGAGGCTCTCGTAAGATCGGTGAAAAGCACCGTCAACAAACTCACCATCAGCGATGAGGAGCGCCCCGTGGGCATTCAGATTTACGGACGCGACGTGGAGTCGATGGTAGAGGCGGCAAAGATTGTGGAAGACCAGGCACATCCCGACGTGATAGACATCAACTTCGGCTGCCCCGTGAAGAAGGTGGCTGGAAAAGGTGCCGGAGCCGGCATGCTGCAGAACGTGCCGCTGCTGCTCGACATCACGAAAAACGTGGTGAAGGCGGTGAACACTCCCGTCACGGTGAAGACGCGACTGGGATGGAGCAACGACAACCTCATCATCTGCGACCTCGCCGAACAGCTGCAGGACTGCGGCATACAGGCTCTCACCATACACGGAAGGACGAGGGCACAGATGTATACAGGTTCTGCCGACTGGACTCTGATTGGCGAAGTGAAGAAGAACCCGCGAATCAACATCCCCATCATCGGCAACGGCGACATCACATCGCCGGAGGAAACGAAACGGGCTTTCGAGGAATATGGCGTTGACGCCGTGATGATAGGGCGAGCCACCTTCGGACGCCCATGGATATTCAAGGAGATACGTGACTATCTCGACGGCAAGGAGGCTGACCCCGAGATGACGTTCAACTGGATGCTCGACGTGCTCGAAGAGCAGCTGCGCATCAATGTGGAACGCATCGACGAATACCGCGGCATACTGCACACAAGGCGCCACCTCGCCGCAAGTCCGATATTCAAGGGAATACCTAACTTCCGCCAGACCCGCATCGCCATGCTACGTGCAAACACGATGGACGAACTGATGGGAATCCTCGAAGAACAGAGAAAATAAACCCGAATTCTGTTACCTATTCGGGGCAACCCCGAACAGGTCATTATGCCTGTTCGGGGGCAATGATTACACTTCATGCAAATACGCGTCATGATATTGAAAAACGTATATAAAAAGGAGACCACAATATTATGAACATTTCCATGAAAGAATGGATAACGGGCGTTATCCAGAATCATAAGACCGTCGCCGTGCCCGTGATGACGCATCCCGGCATAGAACTGACGGGGAAGAGCGTGAGGGAGGCTTGCTGCGACGGACAGACCCACTTCGAGGCTATCAAGGCTCTCGCCGGCAGATACCCTACGGCGG
>NZ_FR892630.1:4793-26270 GCF_000436015.1 Prevotella sp. CAG:592
CTACGGCGGCAGCCACCGTAATCATGGACCTCACCGTGGAGGCGGAGGCTTTCGGAGCGGACATACACTTCACCGAGGATGCCGTGCCTGCCGTTATCGGCCATCTGCTGAACGATGCCGATGACATAAAGGCTCTCAAGGTGCCGTCGCTGAAGGCTGCCAGAGTGCCTGAATATCTCAAGGCGAACCTGCTCTCGGCAAGGGCTATCAACGACCGTCCGGTGCTGGGCGGATGTATCGGTCCGTTTTCGCTCGCCGGCAGACTCTACGACATGTCGGAGATTATGGTGCTGATATACCAAGACCCCGACGCTGCCCACACGCTGCTGGCAAAATGCACGGAGTTCATACTGAAATACTGCAAGGCGCTGAAGATGACGGGCGTCGACGGAGTGGTGATGGCAGAACCGGCGGCAGGACTGATGTCAGACGACGACTGCAAGCGTTTCTCTTCCGACTACATCAGATATATCGTAGGACAGGTGCAGGACGACTCCTTCAGCATCGTGCTGCACAACTGCGGCAACACTGGCCACTGCACAAAGGCGATGGTGGCTACAGGAGCGGCAGCCTACCATTTCGGCAACAAGTGCGACATGCGGCAGGTGATAAAGGATGTGCCGCCGACGGCTCTCGCCATGGGAAACATCGACCCCGTATCGGTGTTCAAGGAGGGCACACCGGAACAGATGTACGAGACGACAACACGACTGCTGCAGGAAATGAAGGAGTATCCCAACTTCGTTCTCTCCAGCGGCTGCGACACTCCGCCACACACTCCGATGGAGAACATCGACGCCTTCTTCAAGGCTCTCGACGACTTTGACAAGACCATTTAACCCAAATCGGTCATTAGGGCTTGCCTGGATTTTGTTCTTTTAGAAGAGTGGATTTTGTTTGGCTTTTAATGAGTAATAGCGAGCTATTACGAATTAAAAACAAGCAAAAGACGCCTTATAAAAAACAAAAGACTGCAAGCAGTAAATATAAAATACAATAAACGGCCTAATGACCGTTTTGGGTTTAAGTCATTTTACAGCCTCCAAAACATTGGTTTAGAATGTTGTCATCAGCGCAACTCACATAAACCCCAATCGACAATTAGTCCGTTTTATGTGATATTTTAAACTGCTTGCAGTCTTTTGTCTTTTATAAGGCGCCTTTTGCATCCCCTCTACCAACGTTGTCATTTCATGAATACTTTGGGCACGGTTTGGACACAGATCGTGCCCACTTGGGGCAAGCACCGTGCCCCAAGTGAGAAAGCACGTTGCCCCACATGGGCAAGCACCGTGCCCGATTCTTGTAGTTTTTGTTATCCTTGCCGATGATTGTGAGTCGGCTATTTGAAAACAAAGACCAACAAGAGAAATGACTGTCCTTTTATGGGGCTTGCAAAAGTCTTACCAGACAGGACAATAGCTCCGATGATACTTTATGATACTTCTATGATACTTTTCTGTAAAGAATCCAGAAAAGTATCATTACACCTAACTCGTTCAGCTGATGCACTTTAGATACATCCAGCACCCCCGAAAATGATACTTTGACACTTTTCTTCAGGAAAAAAACATATTGTCATTCCCGGATTTTTCGTTGTGTCTTGATAACATTTCACGAAAAATTCTTGTGTATCTCAAGTATTTTATAGAATTTTGTATAAGAGTCTTACGAACGCTGACTGACACGGGATGGCATATACGCCACTAAATCCCTATGAATCAACGGAGTAACGGACTCGACAAATATATAATCATCTAAAAACAATTCCGCCTACGGGTTAACATTAACAACATAACCATTATGAGAGTAGGATTATTCGTCCCCTGCTATGTGGACGCCCTGTATCCAGAGGCTGGTGTAGCCACATACAAGTTGCTCAAGCACTACGGACTTGACGTGGAGTATCCTGAGCGGCAGACATGCTGTGGACAACCGATGGCAAACGCCGGTTTCCAGGACAAGTCGATGAAAGTGATCGAGTCTTTTGATGAACTTTTCAAAGACTATGACTACATCGTCGCCCCTTCAGCATCATGCGCCGCATACGTGAAAGTCTATTATCCCAAAATTCTGAAGGGCAAGCACGAGTGTGTCTCTTCAGGCAAAATCATGGATATAGTGGAGTTCCTCCACGACGTACTGAAGGTGAAGGAGGTGCCGGGAAAGTTCCCCCACCCTGTCAGCGTGCATAACAGCTGCCACGGAGTGAGAGAGCTGAACCTGTCGTCGCCCTCGGAGTGCAACGTCAAGCCATTCAACAAGATCATCGACCTCTTGCAGCTCGTCGACGGCATCACCATCCATGAGCCGGAGAGAAAGGACGAGTGCTGCGGCTTCGGCGGCATGTTCTCCATCGAGGAGCCAGCCGTTTCCACACGTATGGGAGAAGAGAAGATAAAGAGGCACATCGCCACCGGGGCGGAATACGTGACGGGGCCAGACTCTTCGTGTCTCATGCACATGGCAGGCATCGCCAAGAAAGAGAAGATGCCTATCAAATTCATTCACGTAGTCCAGATATTAGCAGCAGGGTTATGAGCACAATACATTCCAAGAGAGCCGCCCGCTTTGTGGCGGATGCAGAGAAGACCAGTTGGCACGACGCCACCTTCTGGTCGGTGAGAGAGAAGCGCGACAAGATGGCACAGCAGCTGCCGGAGTGGGAAGACCTGCGCGAGCATGCCTCGCAGATAAAGAAGCACACCATCACCCATCTGGCGGATTATCTGGAGCAGTTCTCGAACTCTCTGGAGAGCCGCGGAGTGAAGGTGCATTGGGCGAAGGATGCCACGGAGTTCAACGAAACAGTACTTTCCATTCTGCAGAGCCACGGTGTGACGAAGATGGTGAAGTCTAAGTCCATGCTCACCGAAGAGTGCGAAATGAACCCCTATCTGGAGCAGCATGGCATCGACGTGGTGGAGACCGACCTCGGCGAGCGTATCATCCAGCTCCTGCATCAGAAGCCGAGCCATATCGTGATGCCTGCCATCCACCTCAAACGCGAGGAAGTGGGCAGGATGTTCGAGGAGAAGGGAATATCGAAGGAGAAAGGAAACTACGACCCTACTTATCTCACCCATTGCGCCCGTCTCCATCTGCGCGACCAGTTTATGCAGGCTGGTGCCGGCATGACGGGATGCAACTTCGGCGTGGCTGCCACCGGCGACTGCGTGGTATGCACCAACGAGGGCAATGCCGACATGACCACCTCTATGCCCAAGCTGCATATCGTGGCGATGGGAATCGAGAAACTGGTGCCCGACTACAAGTCGCTTGCCGTATTCCAGCGCTTGCTCTGCCGCAGCGCCACAGGACAGCCCACCACAGCCTTCACATCCCACTTCCGCCAGGCACGTCCCGGAGGAGAGATGCACGTGGTGCTCGTGGACAACGGCAGAAGCGATATGCTGGCTGACACCGAACACTGGCAGACGCTGAAATGTATGCGCTGCGGTGCCTGCATCAACACATGTCCGGTATACCGCCGTTCGGGAGGATACAGCTACACGTATTTCATCCCTGGTCCTGTGGGAGTGAACCTCGGCATGCTGCGCGACCCACGGAAATACAGCGACAACGTTTCGGCATGCACTCTCTGTCTCTCTTGCGACAATGTATGCCCGTCGAAGGTAGGACCTGGCTCGCAGATATACGTATGGCGACAGAGTCTGGAGAAACTGGGAAAAGCCGACAAACTGAAGAAAGCGATGTCGGCAGGTATGGAATATCTGTTCGACCGCCCTGCCCTCTACACCACAGCCTTGAAATTCGCACCGCTCGCCAACTACGTTCCTGACTGCCTCACCAACATCGGCAACATCAACGCATGGGGCATCGGACACGCCATGCCTGAATTCGCAAAGAAATCATTCCATGAACTGTGGAAGGAAGGAAAAGTGAAGTAAAAGAAGGATTCATTTGAAAAAAGTATGAAGAAAGAAGATTTTTTGAATAAGTTGCGCCAGAACACGCATGCTCAATACGATATGCCGGCGATGGACATCAAGGGCATCGAATATGAAGACACGCTGAAACAGTTCATCGAGATGACCAAGTCGGTGGGCGGACATGTCATCACCGACGCTTCTGCCGGTTCCGACCTTAATGCCTTGGTGTGCAGGGCATACCCCGATGCAAGGGTATTTGCCTCAAACCTGGAGGAGATAACTATGGAAGGCTTGAAGGCAAATGCCGGCAACGGAGCTGCCGCCGTGGAGCTGCGCAATCCCGACACCGTGGCGGAGGCCAACGACCTCAACGGCACCGACGTGGCAATCGTGAGAGGCACGGTGGGAGTGGCAGAGAACGGATGCATCTGGATTCCGCAGACTATGAAGGAGAAGGCATTGCTGTTCATATCCGAATATCTCGTGATTGTGCTCGACAAGAAGAATGTCGTAAACAACATGCACGGCGCATACGCCAGCATAGAGATGGACCCACGCTACAATTTCGGAACGTTCATCAGCGGTCCGTCAAAGACCGCCGACATCGAGCAGGCTCTTGTAATCGGTGCACAGGCAGCCCGCGGAGTTACCGTTGTGCTGGTGGACGAATAAGTATTTTGACACTAATCCCAAACCGGGCCTTATTGGGGGAGGGTAACAAAAGCAGAATGTTGGTTTTATGGGGTTGGCATCCAACCGTCATAAAACCAACATTCTTTATAATCCTATCTTATATTTTCCGTGCTACTATCTTATCAGTTGCCGTTGAAAAACACATAGAGGGCTATCATCACCACGGCAAGCGACACCCATGCTATGATGACACTCCTTGCCGGTTTTTCATTCACAGCCACGATGACGTGTTTCTCGTTGGCATTCATGTCATACAGACTTACCACTATCATCATAGCTACCAGACCGACGAAGATGAAGAACGAGAGGAGCATGAAATGCACCATCTCAGAAAATCCCGGTATCACCCAAAGATAGAGTATTCCTGTGCCGATGCTGAGCACCGTGCCGAACGTCAGCGTCATGTTGGCGGCAAGTGTAGTGCAGCGCTTCCAGAACACTCCCATCAGGAACACTGCCGCCATCGGCGGAGCGATGAAGCTGAGCACAGACTGGAACACATTGAACAGGTCCATACCCTTGATGCCGTCTACGGCAACCGTGATGACGATAGACACCAAGGCACCGAGAACGGTAACGACACGTCCCGTCTTGCGGATTTCTTCGGGAGTTGCCTGCGGACGGATATTCTTCACATAGATGTCCATGGTGAACACCGTACTCAAGGCATTCAGGGCAGAGCCGATAGTGCTTATCAGAGCCGCCGTAAGCACGGCGAGCACCAATCCCACCATACCGGCAGGGAAAAGCTCATAGACGAGCTTTAAATAGGCGTCATCGGCATTTACCTGCACGTTGCCGAAGAATCCTGTCTTGACCATGGCGAAGCATACCACTCCGGGAAGGATGTATATCGCCACATCCAGAATCTTCAGCCAACCGGTGAAATTGGCTCCCCGCTGTCCTTCGCTCAGGTTGCGAGCCGCAAGCACCGGCTGCACCATTGACTGGTCGGTACACCAGAACCACACACCCATGATGGGATAGCCGAGGATGATAGGCAGCCACGGATAACCGGGGTCGGTATTAGGACGGAAGAGGTTCCAATAGCCTGACGGCACCACATCGGGATTGGCAAGCACCGCTATGCCATGAGAGAAAGACTCGCCGCCGAGCTTCCATATTCCCACTACCGTAAGCGTTGCCGACACTATGATGAGCAGCACCATCTGATAAACGTTGGTATATGCCACGGCTTTCAGTCCGCCGAGCATAGTGAAAAACGCTGATATGGCGAGAAGCAGCATTGCCGAGAGCCACATCGGCATGCCGAACACCTGGCGGATTATGATTCCTCCGGCAAAGAGCGTGAGGGCAAGCCAAGAGATGAGTATCGTCACTATGGTATACCATGCCAGGATATTGCGTGTGGAGTCGCCGAAACGCAGTCCCATAAACTCCGGCAGCGTGGAGATGCCGGTGCCAAGATATCGTGGAGCGAACACGAAGGCGAGCAGGGCGATGAAGACGAAGGCGTACCATGCGTAGTTGCCAGACACGATGCCGGTGGAGAAACCGGCACTGGCTGATGCGATGAGCATCGACGGACCGACATTGGTGCCCCACATGGAGAAACCGATGTGGTGCCAGCGCAGAGAGCGGCTGGCAAGAAACATGTTTCCGCTTTTCTTTGCCTTAGAGCTTGCCCACATTCCTATGGCAATGAGCACCACAAAGTAAGCGACAAGGATTATCCAATCAAGTGCATCAAGATTTTGAGTATTCATAGGTTTTGTAGTTTTAAACCCATCCGGCTCCCATCGGGGATGGCAAGGGTGGGTCTTATTGTTTTATTCGTTTTATTTCCTATCTGTATTCGTCTTATTTTCCCATCAGCTCCTTGGCTACGGCAACGGCAGAGTTTGCGTTGTCGCTATAGCCGTCGGCACCGATTTCGTCAGCGAAGTTTTGTGTTACGGGAGCACCACCAACCATCACTTTCACGTTCTGGCGTATTCCGGCATCTTCAAGAGCCTGGATAACATCCTTCATATATGTCATGGTGGTTGTAAGCAGCGCACTCATGCAGAGAATGTCGGCATTATAGTCTTTTACAGCCTCAACGAACTTCTCGCTCGGCACATCGATGCCGATGTTCTTAACCTCGAAGCCGCAACCCTCGAGCATAGAGGCAACGAGATTCTTGCCTATGTCGTGGAGATCGCCCTTCACGGTTCCTATCACTATCCTGCCCAGCGTAGTGGATGCCTGTCCGGCGAGCAGCGGCTTCAGAATCTCAAGAGCCGCCTTCATGGCACGTCCTGCCATCAGCAGCTGTGGCACGAAGGCTTTACCGTCCTGAAAGCGTTGTCCCACCTCACTCATGGCGCGTATCATCTGACCGTTTATGATGTCCTGCGGAGCCACGCCTTCATCAAGAGCACGTTTGGTGGCATCGGCAGCCTTGTCGCCTTTGCCGGCGAGGATTGCCTCAAAGACTTCCTCTGCAGCATTGCTCTCCGGCTTGGATGTGGCTACAGGGGCGGCATCGTGGTCGATGCCGCAGGAGCATTTCTTCTCTTTCACAGGAGCGCTAGAATCTCTAGAAATGCTAGAAAAACTAGAAATGCTAGAAAAACTAGAAATTCTAGAAAGACTAGAATCACTAGAAACGCTAGAAAGACTAGAAACGCCAGAAACCCCAGAATTTCCAGCCCCTCCAGGATAGTGAGGAGTGATGAACAATCCTTCTATCGGCTGCACGAGCTTTGCTATCTCACGGATATGCAAATCGTCAGTACCGCAGCATCCACCAACCACGTTCAGCAGATGATTCTCAACGATTGGCCATATCTCGGTCTGCATCATCTTTGGAGTGTCGAGGTAATGACCGTGTTCGTCCGGCAATCCCGCATTCGGGAACATACTTATATAATAGCCGGTCTCGGCAGCCATACGCTGGATGATAGGTGCCATCTTGGCGGCATTGAGCGAACAGTTAAGTCCTACGCTGAACACGCTGTCGTCATTAAGACTCTTGACAAAGTCCACTACCGACTGTCCGAGCATGTTGTGTCCATCCTCGCTTGCCACAGTGAAGCTCATCATTATAGGCAGACGGAAGCCTTTCTTCAGCATCACTTCCTTGCAGCACCGCAAGGCCACCTTGGCATTCTCTATGTCGAATATTGTCTCTATAAGCAAGGCATCCACGCCGCCGTCTATCAAAGCCTCTATCTGCTCATAGTAGGCATCATGAAGGATATCTTCGTTGAACTCCGCACTTTCTCCGATAGACAGGGTCTTGCTTGTAGGACCGACACTACCAAGCACATAACGGGGCTTACGCGGATTCATCAATGTATAGGCATCAGCCTCTTTCCTTGCCAGTCGGGCAGCTTCAAGGTTTATCTCCCTTGCATAGTCCTGCAGATGCTTGTCGGCAAGCGAGACGCGCTGTGAATTGAACGTATTCGTGGTGATGAGGTCTGAACCTGCTTCAAGGAAACGGCGGTGCATACTTGTCACAATCTCCGGATAAGTAAGAGCAAGCAGGTCGTTTGTTCCACGGATCTCCCCGTCGAAGTCTTTGAATCTCTCCCCACGGAACTCCTCTTCTGTGAGCTTATACTGCTGGATGGTGGTTCCTGTAGCACCGTCGAGAACGAATATCCTTTCCTTTGCCACGACATCCATCGACGGTCTGCCGAGAGTAGCAGCCTTGAAAGGCAGGGCTTTCATCTTGTCGTCAGCGGCAGAAGCGGCATTGGCATCCCCGCTTTCTATCTTGTCGATGATAGCCATCACCTCCTCGTCGGGAGTCATGGTCTTGTTGATACGGATAGTGTTGTCGGCGGCTTCCGGCTCGTCGGCACTCTCCTGGTATTCCTCTACTATGCGCAATGCCTTCTCCACCTCGTCCTCGTTGTGGAAATCCATCTCGATATGCACTCCGTCGCCACCGATATTGTCGAGCAACGGACGCAGTTCGTCGAGGGTCACCCAGCATGCCATGATGCTTTTTCCTCCTGCAAGAATCTTCTTGTAGAGGTCATACCACTTGGGCGATCCGCCCTGTGGCTCTCCCACTCCCGGCGTCCACTGTATGGCGTTGAGCTCTTCTATCTCAAGCAGGGCTGGCAGATGGTGCATTGCCCCCACACCGTCGAGATGATACAGCGTGTAGTCTATCTTCTGACACTGCTGACGGATGAAGGGCTGCACAAAGCGGCGGTAATCCTCCACGCTGATCATCGTGGAGATGTCGCTCTGCAGCTTTGTCATCTTTCCAGGTGCCCACGATGAGAAATAGCAGAATGCCATCTCGTCGCCCTCGCGGATAATGTCGTACAGTTCGTCGAAGACCTGGAAGTATATGTCGTTTATCTGCTGCATCTGCCGCTCCAGCACTTCGGGTTGCATCACGGTGTCGAGAAGCACCTTGTCGGTGCCCTTCATGGCGGCGAGCACATCCATGCCTTCCATCAGGTCGGGCATGCCCACATAGTAATTGCCTTTGGCTTTCTTCTTGCAGGCACGCAGCAAGTCCTTGTGAAGCTGCCAGTTCTTGTTGGCAGGGTCGTTGATGTCGAACTTTATGTCATCGGTGTAGTTGGGGTCCGGATGTATCCAGATGGTATCCTCTCCGCCCTCAAACACGCCGCCGAGGATGGCTGCAAGCGAACCGGGACCGAGCTGCGTGTTGGCAACAGGCAGCATGTCGGCTTTCATCGAACTGTGTGCCACATACCAGTCGAGATATTCGGCACGCCATTCCGGGTCGAACCATTTCTGGTCGAGCGACTTCGGTGCCGGCGGCATGGGCACGTCGGCATGGGGCTTGACGCCTTCCTGGAAGTGTTCCCACATATTGAGCACGATGCCCTTATGGTTCCACCAGTCTATATAGTGTTTCTTGGTTTCTTCTAAATTGGGTTTCCACATAATTGTTATGATTTATAATTTTCTTGGGAAAGGGGATGGGAGGAATGGGAAGAATGGGACAAATAGGACAAATAGGAGAAATACCACTCCAAACTACTCCATCCAAACTCCTCAATCAGAACTCATCACCCCAAACTCCTCACTCAAATCTCAAATCCCTTAAACTCCTCGTTGATGATGAGATTCTTCACCTTGCTCATGTCCATGTCGTCGGTGCTGTCTACATCCTCCGGATAAACGGGGATTACGGCACCCTTGCGCACAAACACCGGCATACGGTCGAGCGGTGTCTCTATGTCCTTCAGCCATCTGCCGCCGTCGCTTACCGAGAAGCGGTCGCCGGTGAAGAACTCTACCCATTCTCCTTCCGGCAGATATATGTCGCGACAGTTGTCGCTGCTCATTACGGGAGCCACAAGGAAGTCATCGCCGAAATAGTATTCATCATCGATATGCCAGCAGTTGTTGTCTTCGGGATGGTGGAAGATAAGTGCCTGCACGATGGTTGATCCGCTGTGTGTCGCCTTCTCGCTCTCGCGGAGGATATATGGAATGAGTTTGTAGCGCAGCTTCCACCAACGCTTCACCATCGGTGCGATGTTGGGATAATGCCATGGCTCACGCTTGTTGGTGCCATGATAGCGGATATGCGAGGAGAACACGCCGAACTGTGTCCAGCGCATATACACATCATCGCGGACAACGGAGTTCATGAAGTTTGGCAACGTATGGAATCCCGGCACGTCGTGGCTCCAGAAGGCAAAGCCGGAGAGTCCGAAATGGAGTCCGCCACGCAGCGAACCGGCGAGTCCCTCCCACGAACTGCAGGAGTCTCCGCCCCAATGCAGCGGATATCTCTGGCATCCTGCCCATGCGGAACGTGCCCACACGATGCCGTCGCCTGTCACCTCCTTCGTTATCTCGTATGCCGCCTTCTGATATAGCAGCGAGTAGAGGTTGTTGAGGAGTTCCGGCGACATGTTCTCGTATTCGGCATCCATGTGGATATTCTCTCCGAAGTCGGTCTTTATACATTTCACTCCCATATCGAGAAGATTCTTCAGCAGACCTTTATACCAGTTTGTCGCCTTCTCGCTGGTGAAATCGATGGTGCCGGCATAGTCGAGGGCTGAGAAGTTGGAGCCTTCTGAATCCTGCTGCTTTGTGAGCTTGCAGATATAGTTGTTCTTGCGTGCCTCGTCAATCTGTTCCGCATCTTCTGCCACATACGGCAGCTGCCACAACGACACCTTGAAGCCCCTCTTCAACAAGTCCTGCACAAACTTCTTCGGATTGGGGAAGCGTTCCTCGTTGAACTTCCATTCGCAGAGCCAGTCGGTTTTGAACCATCCCGTGTCGAGATGTATCACGTCGCATGGATAATGCTCCTTGCGCAGACGGTCGCAGATGCCGTTCACCTCGTCGGCACTGAAATATGTCATACGGCTCATCCACACTCCGTAGCT
This sequence comes from Prevotella sp. CAG:592, assembly GCF_000436015.1. Lineage (NCBI taxonomy): Bacteria > Pseudomonadati > Bacteroidota > Bacteroidia > Bacteroidales > Prevotellaceae > Prevotella > Prevotella sp. CAG:592. The sequence continues at coordinate 15,730 of NZ_FR892630.1, forward strand.
CCATAGCGGCGGCATGGAGGGATAGCCGGTGAGGTCGCGATAGCCTCTTGTAATCTGCTCCACGGTGTCGCCGCCGATGATAAAGGCGTCGATGAGAGCCTGGTCGCTGAGAAATTCCACCGACCGCGTTGACACTCCGGCGAGCGACAGCTTACTATATGCCGTGGTGTGATAGAACACGCCATACATGCGGCTGGAGATATAGAACGGTATGTTCTTGTATGTGCGGCGGTTGTTCACTCCCTGTCCGTCCTGATTCTTCAGGAAGAAAGTCTGTCCGCTGAGATCCATCTTTCCGAAGCGCTCTCCTGTTCCGGCAAAGCACTCGTTCAGCTTGCATTCAAACGACAGTGTGGCACGCTCTCTCCTGCCGTTCAGCTTGCAGTAAGCCAAAGGCAGGGCATCGTAGCGTGGCGGCGAGAAGTGGTCGTAGGCGGCGAGTCTCACCTCATGTTTCCCGTCGGGATACAGTCGCATGTCGAGTGTCTCCTGTGGGTCGGGCAGCAGCTCGCTCCATCTGTCGAGCACCGGCTGCTGCATGTTTATCACCGCCCTTCTCACACCAGCGCCGTCGGTAATGATCCATTGGTCATCCACGAACTCCGCTTTCAGCGGCAACCGCTTCACACGAGCGCTCATCTGCAGCATCTCCGAGGTGTCTGAGGGTTGCTCTCCCCCGCATCCCATGAAGAGGCGGAGGATTCCGGGTTCATATTGTCGTATCACGAGAGTCTGTGTCTCCTGCGGCACATCGGTGTCGGGAGCCATATCGTTGGCAAGCTGCTGTTTCTGGAAAGGCACCTCCACGAGGATGTCTCCATCCTTCTCTCTGACGGATGTCGGCTTGTATGCTTTCCACAGCGACTCATCTCTTTTGAGGTCTGTATCGAAATCCATGAAATCGAACAGATGGTAGTTTGTTGGTCTCATTGTGTATTGTTGTATTCTATTGTTTTAGTAGTGGATTATCGCCTCAGTCTGCCGGCGGCTTCCTTCGTAGCCTTGTCCACCTTCGGTCCGTTGCCTTTTATCAGCATGTTCTTTCCCGGCTGGTTGTAGCCGAAGAGTTCCTTCGGACACCAGTTGCCGGTGACGGTATATCCGTCGGTGGCCTCATCGAAATAGATGTAGAAGGCGCGGTCGTTGGTGGCGTATGGAGCCTTATGAAGGTCTTCTATCCTGTTGTTCTTTATTTCTGATCCCGGCTGCGACGACAGGGTGTATATCCCTCCCACATCATAGAGCTGGTGGGCGAAGTCGTGCACGTAGTTGGCAACTATCCTGTTGTTGCGCATCCCGCTCTCCCGTGGGGTCCATCCCCACCCCACGCAGATGCCAGAGTAGTTGAGATGGTGCACCTCGTTATGGCTTATCTCGATATTGCTGACGTAGCCGGCTGCTATTCCCACACAGCTCCAGTCCTCGTTGGCGGCGTCGCTCACCTCATTGTCGGTAATCGTTATGGCATCGCATAGATCGGATGCCACGAGCGGTTTGAAGGGCACATGGGTCTCGAAGCCTCCGTCGGGGAAATGTCCCACAAGGATTCCAGTGCCGCCGATGTCTGAGAAGGTGCATCCGCTGACCGTGGAACGGGATGCTGCCAACTGATAGTCGAGTGCTGTCGCTCCGAGATGGACGAAGCGGCAGTCCTTGAAGTCTATGCCGCTGGCATGACGGATGCTGACGGCAGCTTCAGGACGGGCTATCCAAGCCTGGTTCTCAAGCGATGCCTTCTCCGGCAGTCCCGGCTTCTGCAGCTTGTAGGCGTCTGTCATGCGGAAACCGCCCTGCAGCGTCACCAGTCCTTCGTATAGCGGACGTGTCCATGCGGAGTGGGCGAAAGTGATATTCTGGAACTGTATGTCGTGTACCGTGCGCTCCCTCGTGCCGTCAACGGAAGCCAACGTTTCCATCACCGGCACTATGGCCTCGACTGTAGTCATGTCTTCTCCCTCTCGTGGCAGATAGTATATCCTGCCGGAGGGATAGTCCTGATACCACTCTCCCGGAGCATCGAGCAGCTGTGGGGCGTTGACGAGGCAGAACGACGAACTGCCTTTCTCACCGTCTATCACGGGTTGTGGCCATGGGTGTTCGAATTCAAGCTGACTTTCAGGTTCATGGAATGACACCTGAGTGTAGCCATTGCCGAGGGGCCGCATTTCCTTTACTCTCAATATTGCTATCGCCCACCGCTGATGAACGAGCATTTCGAGTTCTCCTGCGCCGGAGAGGTCTTCTTTTGGCGTGGGTATAGTGATGGTGCGTGATGCCGCATCGAAGTCTTTCATGCGAATCATCTCGCCATAACGGCCCTGCTGTGCCCTGACCGCCTTGTTGCCGTTTACCCACAGCTGGCGGCAGTATACTATCCTGTTTCCGCTTCTTGGAGCGTCTGCCACCCACACGCGGCTACGGACATTCTCAGGAATCCTCGTGTCTGAACATCCCTTATGCCAGCTGTCGAGAGGCATTCCTCCGCTTATCACCGTCGGTTTTCCGCCGTCATCACCGCATATCACAGTGGGTGAATCCGGTGTGCCGGAGTCTTCGGGGCGCAGGAACAGCGGTTTCTGCAGACGGTAGTCGCCGCCACTGAGGTGGATGCGGATGCCTCCAGCCGTTTCCTGTCTGTTGAGCCGGCGCCACTCCCTCGCCATCCTGATGGCGGCGGCAGGAGTGAGCAGAGGGGCGCTGACTGTGCCAGGAGCGGTGTCGCTGCCTGTAGAAGCCACATATATGTCGCCTGCCATGACGGGCGTTCCCATAAGGAACAGCAGGAGTGATGAGAATATTGTCTTTATCATTGTCTTGTAGGTAGTTTTTTTACGAAGGGAAGGGACACAGTATAATAATCCTCACCCTATATATCAAGACGTTGGCACACGCCTCTTTGTAATGCTCTTTATCATGAAAAAAACCGACAGACAGGTTTTCGCTGCAAACCGGAACTGGAATGTATGAAGAAAGCGGCAGACTAATCCCCAAACGGTAATCAGAACGTTTGTGGTTAATGCCGCCGCACTCCTCACTTTGCATCGTCTTTCGGAACGGAATTCTGCAGTATATATCTGTACTCCTTTGGCGACGCTCCGAAACGGCTCTTCACGAACTTTCCGAAGAACGAGATATTGGGGAATCCCAGGCTGTCGGCGATTTCCTTCACCGACATGTCGCTATATTTGAGTTTCAGGGTCACCTGCTCGGCTATATACTCGTGTATCCACTCCAAGGCTGTCTTGCCGCTCACCGACTTGCACACCGTTGAGAGATATTTCGGAGTGACACAGAGCCGCTCGGCGTATGACTTCACGGAGCGGTCGCTACCGTTGACATTGGCAAGCATCTCTATAAAGCGATGGAACAGGAGTTCGCCCTGTCTGAAACCGGCATCCATCCTCTTGACATCCAGATTGGGGGCGATGATGGCGGCAAGCTCATAAAACATACAGTGGAACAACGACTGCATTATCTCCTTGTGGTAATAGCCGTGGGGATTGTCTATCTTGTAGCGTATGAGCGAATAGTATTTGTCGATGAGAAAGCGTGACTCGCCGGAGAGATGGATGACGGGGTTTCTCGCCACGTATGCCATGATGTTCCACACATCGCGGTTGATAATGAGACTCTTGCGCATCGCCTTGTATGACAGGGCCATGAGTTTCACCTCATAGTCGGGAGAACACTTGCTTTTGTTTATAAACGAGTTTGGTGGACATATCACCAAGTCGCCTGCCACAGCCTTCACGCTGACACCGTTGATGTCGCACTGCATCTCTCCCTTCTCCACAAAGCCAATCGTCACCATCTCGAGTCTCACCGCGCGTTCCACATGGGCACGGTCATTGCTGTTGAGCAACACGATGTCGCCATCGGTATAGTTCACCAGACCTTTCTCCACGAGATAGTCGATATTCACGTTCAGCTCTTTCTCTTCCATAAATATATCTGTCGTTAGATAAATAATTCTTTCCTAAGTGAAGGTAAAAGCATACCAATTTATTTTTTCACCGTCACTAAAAATGTTCAGACCGCAAATATAGTCATATTTTCTTAAAACATTCTTTTTTCCAAAGAAAAGTGTTCAAAATATCCACAACTTGGAAATTAGGAACAGTATACCTGGCCGCTCGCTATTACTCATTAAAAGCCAAACAAAATACACTCTTCTAAAAATACAAAATACAAGCAAGCCCTAACGACCGATTCGGGTTTAAAATGGGCACGATGCTTGCCCAAGTGGGGCACGACGCTTGCCCATGTGGGGCAAGGTGCTTGCCCCGGATGGGCAGAATTGCTTTCCAAAGGTTGCCCAATACAGGCATATATTTCCATGGTCGTGTTTACAGAGTTCTGCCAATACAAGCAAATTCCTGACATCAGCAAAACATCGTTTATTTTTGCAACCAAAATGGCTGCCAATAAAAAAAGCCACCCTTGTGCTCTCATATTACCTTTTTTTCATACTTTTGCATCTATAGACACAGCACAGACAGTCTGTGTGGCACGATAAAAAACTACAACATCATGTTTGAGAAACATCTGACTTACGACGACCTCGACATCACCGACCGCGAACTGCTCATACAGATGGGCTACGGGGAGGCGGAGGCTGACGACGACACCAGACTGGAGATTGAGAGGATGAGAGAGAGGGTGAGGGATATACTGAAGCCACGATTCTGCTTTCACATCGAAGAGGAGGGAGAACTGGACTGCCACTCGAAGACGCTCACCACCGGCGGACACACGTTCGGCATCGGACCGATTATCACCTCACAGCTGCGCGGATCGGAGGCTTACGCATTTTTCGTGGCTACGAGCGGCATGGAGTTTGAAAGGCTGCAACGCCAACTGGAAGAGGAGGGCGATATGGTGAGGGTGTTCATCGCCGATGCCATGGGAAGCGTGATAGCAGAGAAGACCGCCGACATCATGGAGCGCTGGCTGCAGGTGTTCATAAACGGCAAAGGATGGAAACACACCAACCGGTTCAGTCCGGGCTACTGCGGATGGCACGTGAGCGAACAGCAGATGCTCTTCAGTATGCTGCCGGAGAAAGACCCTTGCGGAGTGAGGCTCACCGACTCGTCGCTGATGATTCCGATAAAGAGCGTGAGCGGTGTGACAGGACTCGGCAGGGAAGTGAAAAAGCTGGAATATACATGCGGATTGTGCAACTATGCCAAGTGTTACAAACGAAGGAAAAGGGAGCGGAAATAAGCGTTTGTTGTATGCATCCCACTTCTAAAGGTTTTTTCTATCTTGAGTTAAAGATAACAAAAGCGAACAAAAAAAACGGTTTGAAAAAGACAAGGGATTGACTTTATTGCTATATTCGCAAAATACATAGAGATACACATTCTCAATCTATTGCTAATAGGTTACCATGCCGGGAGGCATTGACCTATGTGTATCATTTTTTAGCAAAAAAAGTGGTAATAGATTGTTTGTAGTTACTGACGACGGCAAGTCGTTGCCGCATTGGGGTGTCATAAGGTTAAAACTATTAAAGGATAACTATAAAATGACACCCCATTTTTTTATTTTATCCCCCATAGCTTCCTACTGTGCAGATGATTCCGCTGGCATCAGCCCTCTACCTGTGCAAATGATTCTACTGTCATCAACCACCTACCAGTACAAATGATTCCGCTGACATCAGCCCCCACCTATCCTCCCCCGTAGGGGAGGGACTGATTGCACAGGAGTATCGATTATTCTGAAATATCAATTGCTCTGGAGTATCTGAATTTCAACAACTTACCCACAAACCGGAGCAACCTGCATCTCCCCTACGGGGGAGAACGAGAGGGGGCTGAAGTTCAGTTGCAGAGTAACTATTTTCCCTCCCTTTGGGAGGGCCAGGGTGGGTTGTGTGGGTTGTGTGGGTTGCCCTGCCATCATCACTCTTTCTCCGTTTCCTTATATATGATAGGATTTGCACCGCTGGTAAGGGCGAGGGCCTCAGGATGGTCCTTGATATAGGAGTCGATGTGGCGCATGCGCTTCTCCTCCAGAATCTCGTCAACGGCAATGAGGATTCCCGTCTCCTCCACGTCGCCGAAGCCATCATTGATGGCGGTGCCGAAGAGCTTCATCGTAGGACTGAGGTTCATGTATGCGTTTACGAGCGGCGGGATATTGTAGCCCATCTTTCGTATCTCACGGTTGAGAATCCTGTAGTCTGCCTTGAAATCATCCTCGCAGAATATCTCTTCGAGTTCCTTCGGGTCTGTCTCTATCTTGAGCGGCTCCATCGGTATCACGAGGTTCTCCTTGTCGTCGAAATGCTTCTTCAGGAAATACAGTATCATATCCCTGCCCTTGCGGATATACGAGGGATACATGGTCATCTTGCCGAAGAAATACTTCACGTTCGGCATTATCACGGTAAGCGCTCCCAGTCCGTCCCACAGGTTGTCGAGGGCAAATAGGCTCTTGGCTCCCATTCTGGAGCTCTGATAAGGAAGCGCCACGAAGGAGCGGCCCAGCTCAATGGTCTGCGGCATGTATTCCTTCATGAACTTGTCGGAAAAATGGAACATGTGGCTCGTGGCGAGCACGGGCTGTCCGTTGGCGTCAACATCAACGTCGGTGCCAAGGATATAGCGATAGCCGCCGATGATCTCTTCAGCCTCCGGATTCCACACGATGAGCTGCTTGTAGCTGTTTGGCATGGTGTCGAACTCATCGATATCCATACTCTTGCCGGTGCCGCCGCCAGCCTCTCTGAAGGCTATCTCACGAAGACGGCCGATTTCCTTCATCACGTTGGGCGCTTCATGAGCCGTTACGATATATATTTCGTTGTTGCTCTTGTTTGTCATTCGCAGCTGGCGCTCTGGAGTGAGCTCCTGCTTGAGCAATTCCTTATCTATTGGCTGGATAATCTCTTGTTCCATTTTCTGATGATATTGTTGTAAGAATATCTGTTCTTTCTTGTTACTGACTTGTCTTTGTTTCTCTCCCCTCTCTTCCATTACAGCTCATACACCTTGTCCTCTACGTAGAGTGCCCATTGCTTAGGTGTCTTGCTCTTGTCGAAGGTCTGCCACGGTATCGGCTTGCCTATCTTGATGGTGAATTCCTTGTGGACGTTCTTGTACATCTCGTCGACGAGGAACAGCATGGCGATATTGAACTTTATGCCGAGCCGCTTGCTGATGTTGGCAAGATTGTAGAAGAAGTTGGAGTTCTGCCCTCCGAAGTGTATCGGCACTATGTCGCGGTGGTATTCCACGCTCTTCGTCACGAAGGTCTTCGTCCAGGGAATGTCGTGGATCCTGCCTTTTATACGCCTTGAACAGAGTCCGGCGGGAAACATCAGCATGTGGTTGTCGCTGTTGAATCCAGCCTCCACCATGGCGGGGAAATTGCGGCTCTGATGTCCGGTCTTGTTTATCGGGATACAGAGCGGGGCGAGTCCCGGCAGGTTCATGAGCAGGTCGTTCACGAGATATCTGAAGTTGCCGTCGTAGTGTTTTCCTATCACGGCTCCGAGCGCCACTCCGTCGATACCTCCGAGGGGATGGTTGCTGACGAAGGTGTAGAGCTTGCCGTCGTTCTTGTCGGGCAGGTTCTCGGCGCCTTCAATCTTGAGCGTCATGTCGAGATACTTCACACAGTCTTCGAGCCACTCCACACCGATGTGGTCCTTGTGCTCCCACAAGAACGCGTTCACCTCTTTCTGGTGGATTATAAGCCTAAGCCATCTGGTGAGCACTCCCGGCACGTAGCGTGCCTTGTCGCCCATCTTGTCCTTAAGTATTTTGTCTATGTCAATCGTATTCTCTGTTACTTCCATCTAATCCGGATTCTTTTCTCTTTTCATAAAAAAAACGAGGTCGAGAAGTGGCCTATCTTTTATGCTTATGCAAAAATAAGCTATCTTTTTCAAATATGTTACTTTTTTAACTAAAAAGTTGTCCAAGTCATATATTTATTACGATATAGTAACACTCGGGAGTTTATTTTCATCCCTGCAACGTGCAGAATGCGACAAAAGCGCATCTCATTCATATATCAGCGTGGTCATCCTGTCGGGGTCGAAGATGTCGAGTGCCGCCTGCTGTATTTCCCGCGCCGTTACGTTGTCGATGTCTGCCATCAGCTTCTCCACGTCTTTCAGCCAACCGTAATGAAGGAATGCCTTGCCGAAATCGAGGGCGAAGCTCTCCCTGTTGTCACATGCCACGCCTATCTGTCCCTTTATCTGGCGTTTGGCTGCCTTGAGCTGACTTTCTGAGAGGGGACGGTCCATAACGCGGTCAAACTCGCGGCGCACGAGGCGAAGGCATTTTTTTACGTCCTTCGGGTCGCAGCCGAAATAGGTGCACCAGAGTCCGGTGTCGGAATAGCTCACCATGGAACTTTCCACCGTGTAGACAAGGGCGTTGCGCTCTCGCAGCGAGATATTGAGGCGTGCGTTCATGCCTGGTCCGCCAAGGATGTTGTTGAGCAGATAGAGGGGCAGACGGTGGTTGTCGTGTGCGCTGTACGCCCTGTTGCCCACCATGACATGTGCCTGATGGGTTCCCTTGTCGTGTACGATATGCCGGGGCTGGTATGGGGGCAGCGTTATGGAGGGTGTCACGTCGATGAGCGGCTGGGCGGCAGGAAATGCCGATGTGGCTCTCTTGAGCTGTCGCACCACGCTCTTGAAGTCTACGTCACCATATACGAAGAACACGGTGTTCTCCGGCCTGTAGTAGCGCTGCGTGAAGCGCAGGGCGTCGGCAGTGGTGTATGTACGGAGGGTGTCGGCAGAACCGAGGATATTGTGCCCCAGGGGATGTCCGGCGAAGATGGCATTCTCGAAATCGTCGAAGATGAGCTCTGCCGGCGAGTCGTTGTAGCTCTCTATCTCGTCGCATATCACTTCCACCTCCTTGTCTATCTCCGCCTGCGGATAGGTGCTGCCGAACACGATGTCGGTGAGGAGGTCTACGGCACGCGGGAAATGGTTTTTCAGAATGGCGGAATAGTACACCGTGTCTTCCTTGTTGGTAAAGGCGTTGAGGTCGCCTCCCACGCTCTCCAGCCTGTTGAGTATCTGCATTGCCGAACGGTGGCGGGTGCCCTTGAAGGTGGTATGCTCGCAGAAATGTGCCATGCCTTCCTCGCCTTCCTTCTCATCGCGTGTGCCGGCACACACTTCATATCCACAATACACCACGGGGGATGCTGACGGACAGTGGATAGCACGCAGTCCGTTGTCGAGAGTCGCCGTATTATATTTCATGTTGTCTGTCTCCATCTTTTAGTCGTGCAAAGGTAATGCAAAAAAGCGACTAAAATGAAAGAAACGGGATTTTATCCAAAATCGATCATTAAGGGGTTGCCTGGATTTTGATTTCTTAGAAGAGTGGATTTGTTCTTTTTATCACAAATCGAGAGGCTTTAGACTGTTTTTTCCGGAGGGGGCATCATGCCGCTTGGGGGCTTGGAAGATAAGCATTCCGGCGGCATAGCGCAAAAAAAGGCCGCTGCGACTATTGTCCAGCGACCTTTTACATCAGTATGTTATGAAAAATTTGAGAGAATGAAGCTTCACAGCTTCGGAGTTGTTTTAATAATATTGTTTTGAGAAAGCATAGAAAAAAATTCTTATTTCAGTATTGCGGAGACAGCCACGGTTTTCTTCAGCGTGTCCATCTTCACGGAGTCGCCCATCGCCACCGACGGACCGTTGTGCACCTTCGGTGTCACGGCAACGGCAGCTGGCATCTCGTCGCCCTCTTCGTTGAATGCCATCTGCGAGGCATTTCCGAGGGTCAGGATTATAGCCACCACGGCGGCGGCCTTGAATAGCGGCATCATGCGCTGACGCAATGTCACCACCTTTGCCTTCACCGTCACAGGCTCGCCAACGAGAGCCTCCATCCTTGCGTCGAAGTCATCACCGAGCACGTTCTCCTCCTCAGCCTTTGCATAAGCAAACAACGGCTTGTATGGGAGAAGGCTTGCAGGGATGTCGTCCTGACAGAAGAATGCTTTCAGGATAGCCTCCTCCTCAAGGGTGGTCTGGCTGTTCCAGTAGCGCTCCAATAGCTGTTCGATGTATTTATAATCCATATTCTGCATTTTCGTTGAACTTTTGTTTTACTGCCTGTCTCGCACGGTAGATATTCACCTTTACCTGTTCTTCGCTGATGGAAAGCACTTCGGCGATGTCTTTGTAGCTCTTGCCTTCGAAATCGCGCAGCTGCATGCAGGTTTTCTGCTTCTCCGGCAGCCCATCCACGATTCGCTTCACCATCTCCAGCATGTCGCGCTGTTCGGTGCGCTGGTAGGGAGTAGCCATGCTTGTGGCACGAGGCTCCAATGTGTCTTGGTCGAGCGACTCTTCGCGCCACGACGAGCGCTTGGTCTTGTCGAGAGCTATGTTCCTGCATATCGTTAGGCTGAACGCCTCTATCGAGTCGATGTCTTGCAGGGTGTCCCGCCGGTCCCAGACTTTCATCAGCGTATCCTGTACGACGTCTTCTGCTTCCTCCTTGTTCATCGTGATGCGGAGGGCAAGGCGGAAGAGCACG
>NZ_FR892630.1:26285-35769 GCF_000436015.1 Prevotella sp. CAG:592
GGAAGAGCACGTTTTTCAACGGCAGCACATCGTTTCGGAAACTGACTATTTTCATTTGCCTCTATTTTTAAGACGATTAGGTTTTGAAGAAGTTACAGGAATGGGCGACTTTTCTATGCTTTTAACTTTTATTCAGATTCTACGGATCGTTTGGCGTCCTTTTCCGGATATCATCTATATCCCGGTTTTCCTTAGCCAAACTATCCCACCCTACCCTCTTTTGCGTAAAGGTATGGATGGGATAATCATGGTTTGCCTACTGTATTATTCGAGATAGGTGTATCCGTAGAGTCCTGACCTGTAGTTGGAGAGGAATTCCTTGCCCTCTTCCAATGAGATCTTGCCTTGCTTCACGCTCTTTGTCACCCAGCGCTCAAGCTGTCTGACGAGCTCTTTCGGCTTGTACTGCACATAGCTGAGCACCTCTTCTACGGTCTCGCCGTCGAAAATCTGGTCGATGCTGTATTTGCCGTCTTTCACTGAGATATGTACGGCATTGGTATCGCCGAAGAGGTTGTGCATATCACCGAGGATTTCCTGGTATGCTCCCACAAGGAACACTCCGAGATAGTATGGCTCGTTCTTGCGCACGGTGTGTACGGGCAGGATATGCGATATGTTGCGGTTTGTCACGAAGTTGGCTATCTTGCCGTCGCTGTCGCAGGTGATGTCCTGTATCGTGGCGCTGCGCGTAGGTCTCTCGTTGAGTCTCTGCAGCGGAACGATCGGGAAGAGTTGGTCTATGGCCCAGCTGTCGGGCAGCGACTGGAAGAGGGAGAAGTTGCAGAAATACTTGTCGGCAAGCAGCTTGTCGAGTTTCTTCAGTTCCTCTGGCTGATGCTTGAGGGTCTTTGCCATACTGTTTATCTCGCGGCATACGCTCCAGTACATCCTCTCTATCTCGGCACGTGTCTGAAGGTCTACCATGCCATGGCTGAAGAGGTCGAGTGCCTCCTCGCGTATCTGCTCGGCGTCGTGCCAGTCTTCCATCATGGAGCGTGGGTTGAGGTTGTCCCAGATTTCGTAGAGGTCTTTCACGAGCTTGTGGGCACCATTCTCCGGCTCGAACTCCTCGTTCATCTCCGGCAGTGATGCCGTTTCGAGCACGTCGATGACGAGCACCGAGTGATGGGCAGAGAGCGACCGTCCGCTCTCGGTGATGAGATTGGGGTGATGTATGCCGTTGGCGTTGGCTGCCTCAACGAAGGTATAGAGACAGTCGTTCACATACTCCTGTATGGAGTAGTTCACGCTGCTCTCGCTGTTTGAAGAGCGTGTGCCGTCGTAGTCTACTCCCAGTCCGCCACCGCAGTCAACGAATTCCACGTCGTATCCCATCTTGTGGAGCTGAATATAGAACTGCGATGCCTCTCTGAGGGCTGTCTGAATGCGGCGTATCTTGGTTATCTGGCTACCGATATGGAAATGGATGAGCTTGAGACAGTCTTTCATGTTCAGCTTCTCCAGTTTCTCCAGTGCGGCGAGGAGCTCCGAACTGGTGAGTCCGAACTTGCTGGCGTCGCCGCCGCTCTCCTCCCATTTTCCGCTTCCCGACGAGGCGAGCTTGATGCGCACGCCGAGGTTAGGACGCACACCGAGTTTCTTGGCTGCCTTCGAGATGATGTCTATCTCGTTGAGCTTCTCCACCACGATGAAGATGCGCTTGCCCATCTTCTGTGCGAGGAGGGCGAGCTCGATGTAGCTCTGGTCTTTGTATCCGTTGCAGATTATGAGCGAGTCGCTCTGACACTGCACGGCGATGACGGCATGGAGCTCCGGCTTGGAACCGGCCTCAAGACCGAGGTTGAACTTGCGGCCATGGCTGATGATCTCTTCCACCACGGGCTGCATCTGGTTCACCTTGATAGGATATATCACGAAGCTCTCTCCCTGGTAGTCGTAGGCCTTGGCTGCCTTCTCAAAGCAGCTTGAGGTCTTCTCGATACGGTTGTCGAGGATATCGGGGAAGCGGAGCAGCACTGGCGGTGTGATGTCTCTCAGGGCAAGTTCGTCCATCACATCACGAATGTCTATCTGTGTATTGTCCTTACACGGAGTGACATATACGTCTCCCTTGTCGTTGATGCCAAAGTAGGATGTGCCCCACCCAACCATATTGTACAACTCCTTGGAGTCGTCAACAGTCCATTTCTTCATTTGTCTTAGCTTTCTACTATTATTAAAAATATATTTTTCATGACTCGTCCCTGCCATTTTCCTCCTGCATCACAGGGGGGGGGAATGGCCAGGGGACGAAAGGATTAACTCTGATTATTGTCTGTTTCTATTTGATTATGCATTACGATTTCTGCAAGCCGCCTGCCTCTGTCGTGTCTCCAGGGGGGCAGCATTTCAGCATCCGGCGTATCTTCCTCACCGACACTCTCACCTTGTCTCTGGAATCGAGCACGTTGACGTCGAGCACGTGTTTCGCCTTGCTGTAGTATGGTTCCCGTTGCTGGAGCTGCTGTTTGACGAAGGCTTCCACTTCTTCGGGAGTCTTGTTCAGCAGCAGCGGCCTCACGCTCTTTCCCATCTTCAGATGGGCATAGAGCACTTCGGGGGTCGCCTTCAGATACACCGTCTCGCTCTGGAGGTTCAGATAGTCCATGTTGTCGAAGAAGCAGGGGGTACCTCCGCCGCAGCTTATCACCACGTTTTCAAACTCTGCCACCTCGTGGAGCATGTTGCGCTCTATCCGGCGGAACCCTTCCTCGCCTGACTCCTCGAAGATCTGTGCCACGGTGCGGCGCATGCGGCTGGTGATATACCAGTCGAGGTCGTAGAACATCAGTCCCATGTCTTTGGCAAGCATACGTCCCACGGTGGTCTTGCCGGCTCCCATATATCCGATAAGGACTATTCTGTGCATAGGCTCTGTATTGGGATGCTTATTTCTTCACTGCATTGTTGATGATGTCCATACACTCCACATAGGTCAGCTCGGCGGCACGCTCATGCATTGCCTTGGGCAGACGGTAGTTCTTGCCGTCGTAAACGAGGTATGGTCCGTATTTGCCCTTCATGACCTCAAGCTGCGGATCTTCCTCAAACTTCTTCAGATGGCGCATGCTGTCTTCGATGCGGCGGCGCTCTATGAGTGCCACTGCCGTTGAGAGCTTGATGCTGAGGGGATCTTCGGTGGATGGCAGCGACACATACTTCTTGTTGTGCAGGATGTATGGTCCGAACCGTCCGGCGCCTATCACCACCGGTGTACCTTCGAAGTCGCCGAGCGTACGTGGCAGTTTGAAGAGTTCTAGTGCCTCGTCGAGGGTTATTGCCTCCATGCTCTTGTCTTTAGGCAACTGTGCGAAGCGTGGCTTCTCCTTGTCTTCTGCCGTTCCTATCTGTATCACCGGACCGAAGCGTCCGATCTTCACGAACACCGGTTTGCCGCTCTTTGGGTCGGTGCCGAGCTCGCGTTCTCCGGCTTTGTGCTCCTGTCGGCTGTTCATCGTCTTATCCACCTGCGGCTCGAAGTCTTTGTAGAAATCCTGCAGCATGTCGGTCCACTGCTCCTTGCCCTCGGCGATGGTATCGAATTCCTGCTCCACCTTGGCGGTGAAATTGTAGTCGAGCACATTGGGGAAGTGTTCGAGCAGGAAGTCGTTCACCACGAGTCCGATGTCTGTAGGCAACAGTTTGCCCTTCTCGCTGCCCACGGTCTCTGCCTTCTCTGTGGCTGTGATGGTGTTTCCCTTCAGCGTGTCGATGGCGAAAGTGCGTTCGTCGCCCTTGCGGTCGCCTTTCTGCACGTATCCTCGCTGCTGTATAGTGCTGATGGTTGGTGCGTAGGTTGAAGGGCGTCCGATGCCCAGCTCCTCCATCTTGTGTACGAGGCTTGCCTCGGTATATCGCTGCGGTCCCTGGCTGAAGCGTTCTGTCGACACCATCTCGCCTCGCTGCAGCGTGTCGCCCTCTGCCATTGGCGGCAGCTGGTTTGTGGTCATCTCACCTGAGTTCTCATCATCGTCAGACGACTCTCTGTATACCTTCAGGAATCCGTCGAAGGTCACCACTTCGCCGTTCACGGTGAATTTCTCGTGTGCCACGGTGCCGTCGGCATGGCGTATCGTGATGCCCACGGTGGTCTTCTCTATCTGTGCGTCTTCCATCTGGCAGGCTGCCGTACGCTTCCATATCAGCTCGTAGAGCCGGCGCTCCTGTGCCGTGCCCTCCACTGTCTTGGCGTTCATATACGTAGGACGTATTGCCTCGTGGGCTTCCTGCGCTCCCTTCGAGTGGGTGTGATACTGGCGTGTCTTGTGGTATTTCTCTCCCCATGTAGCCTCTATCTCTTCCTTGCAGGCATTGATACAGAGGGATGAGAGGTTCACGGAGTCGGTACGCATGTATGTTATCTTTCCGTTCTCATAGAGATGCTGTGCGAGCATCATGGTCTGCGACACGGTGAATCCCAGCTTGCGTGCTGCCTCCTGCTGCAGTGTGGAGGTGGTGAATGGCGGTGCCGGTGTACGTCTGAGGGGTTTCTTCGTCACGTCGCTCACGCTGAATGCGGCATCCTTGCAGTTGTTGAGGAATGCCAGCGCCTCGTCGTGTGTCTTGAAGCGTGTGTCGAGCTCTGCCTTCACCTCTGTCTTCTTGCCGTCGGGACCGATGGCGAAGAATATGGCGTTCACTCGATAGTATGGCTCCGACTTGAATGCCTGTATCTCTCGCTCTCGCTCCACGATGAGTCTCACTGCCACGCTCTGCACTCGTCCGGCAGAAAGTGCCGGCTTCACCTTGCGCCACAACACGGGCGAGAGCTTGAAGCCCACGATGCGGTCGAGCACCCGGCGTGCCTGCTGGGCATTCACGAGGTTCATGTTGAGGAATCGCGGATGCTGGATGGCGTCGAGGATGGCGGGCTTGGTAATCTCGTGGAACACGATGCGGTTGGTGTTCTTCTCGTCGAGTCCGAGCACCTCGCACAGATGCCATGAGATGGCCTCTCCCTCGCGGTCCTCATCGGATGCCAGCCATACCTTGCTGGCTTTCTTGGCGCTCGACCTCAATTCTGACACGAGTTTCTTCTTCTCGTCGGGTATCTCGTAGTCGGGTTCAAGGGTTTTCAGGTCGATGCTTATTTCTTTTTTCTTTAGGTCGCGGATATGTCCGTAGCTCGACATCACCTTGTAGTCCTTTCCCAGGAATTTTTCGATGGTCTTTGCCTTTGCGGGGCTCTCCACTATGACTAAATTCTCTTGCATTTCTTATATGTTTTTTATTCCGGCACGTTCCTCCCACGTGCCCCTGTTTCACAATTTGGCGGCAAAAGTAAGAAAAAGTTTCACACAACACATTATATAATGTATTAATTTTCTATTTTTTTATCAAAAAACCTATACCCACATGTATGTTGATACGCTCCTGACACAAGAAAAAGGGGTGACGTTATTGCGAATAAGGATTATTCTTATTACTTTTGTTCTAAATTTGCATATTATCATGAACGTAAACATTGAACAGTCGTGGAAGGACCATCTCGGCGAGGAATTCGAAAAGCAGTATTTCGTCGACCTCACAGAGTTCGTGCGCTCTGAATACCTGCGCACCACGTGTTATCCTCCCGGCAAACTCATCTTCAATGCCTTCAACCTGTGTCCGTTTGACAA
The DNA here is from genome assembly GCF_000436015.1 of Prevotella sp. CAG:592. Classification (NCBI taxonomy): domain Bacteria; kingdom Pseudomonadati; phylum Bacteroidota; class Bacteroidia; order Bacteroidales; family Prevotellaceae; genus Prevotella; species Prevotella sp. CAG:592. The sequence goes on from NZ_FR892630.1 coordinate 31,907, forward strand.
GGTGAAGGTGGTAATCATCGGACAGGACCCGTATCATGAACCGGGACAGGCACACGGACTGAGCTTCTCGGTGGCTGACGGGGTGGCTTTCCCGCCATCGCTGCAGAACATATTCAAGGAGATACAGATGGACACGGGGGCTCCGATACCGTCGTCGGGAAATCTGACCCGCTGGGCTGAACAGGGTGTGCTGCTACTCAACGCCACACTGACCGTGAGGGCACACCAGGCGGCGAGCCATCAGCGCAAGGGATGGGAGCAGTTCACCGATGCGGCGATAAAGGCTCTCAGCGCAGAGCGAGAGAATCTGGTGTTCATCCTCTGGGGAGGATATGCCAGGAGCAAGGCTCCGCTCATCGACACGTCGCACCACCTGATATTGCAGTCGGTACACCCCTCGCCTCTGTCTGCCAACCGTGGCGGATGGTTCGGCAACCACCATTTCTCGCGCTGCAACGAATATCTCAGAAACCACGGCATCGAGGAAATAAAATGGTAAGCGGCGTCAACTTGTCAACTCGTCAACTAAAAAATACTACAATGGCAAATGATTCATCAATAAACGGCTCCAATGGAACTTACATACCTATTCTGCAGGTGGGCGACGTGCTGATATCGTCGGACATCATAACGGAGCGCTTCTGCTGCGACCTCGACGCATGCCACGGCATCTGCTGTGTGGAGGGCGATGCCGGTGCACCGGTGACCATCGACGAGATTTCTAAAATCGAAGACTCGCTCGACACCGTGTGGAACGACCTTTCGGCATCGGCACAGGCAGTAATCGACAAACAGGGAGTGGCGTATGCCGACCGCGACGGCGACCTCGTGACGAGCATCGTGGGGGGAAAGGACTGTGTCTTTACGTGCTACGACAACGGATGCTGCCTGTGTGCGCTGGAGAAGGCGTGGCGGGGCGGCAGACTGAAGGATTTCTGCAAGCCTATCAGCTGTGCCCTGTATCCTATCAGGGAGAAGACGTTCGACAATGGTCTCGTAGGACTGAACTACAACCGATGGGAGGTATGTCGCGATGCCGTGAAGAAGGGCAGGGAGATTGACCTGCCGGTATACAAATTCCTGCGCGGACCGCTCGTGCAGCGATTCGGCGAAGAGTGGTATAAGGAACTGGAAGAGGTGGCAGAGGCGTTCTGCGGAAAGAAATAGCCTGACGGCGACTATCCCAACCCGTTAGTTCGCTGCCGCCACATATCATCATACGCGAAAGCAGCACTATCCTGACATACGGATAGCTGGAACTAACAGGCTGAAAAAGTAGGTGTACAAATACGGCAGAAATACGACAAAGAGATATGTCGGTATTACACTATGACGAATCTGTTACTGAATTGCGATTTCTGCAAAAAAAGATATTTTGCCATTTACAAAGATTTCAGAAACTTGTCGAACTCTTCGCCGGTACAGTCTTTCCCCAACAAACGCCTTTGGAGCTTGGATTTTGCCTTGGAGATTGTGCTCCGCCCTCTGCCAAGAAGGACAGCTATCCTTGAATCTGACAAATCGCTTACTTTTATCAAAAGGCACATCAGAAAATCCTGCGCACTCATTGTGCATATAGAAAAAAGACTTAGTTTGAAAGACGGGAACAGTCTGTTGGCTTCTTTCAACAGCATTTCCGTTTCGTCAGCAGAAAGAGGGTGGCCATTTTTTGCCTTTGTCTCTATTATACTGCATATCTCCGTTTCCATAAACATAAACCGCACATTGTCACTCAAAGCCCGTTCGCTGCTTATCATGTTACTCCTGTTTTTCAGGCTCTCCTTCAGCAGTTCTATCTCCTTGGCTTTGGCTGCGTAAAGACTGTGTGTGACTGACAGCTTGTTCTCAAGTTCTGAAATTTTCTTCTCGCGCTCATTTATGCTATTCTCACTCTGCTCCTGCAGCGAAACTCTGAATTTCTCCAATCGCATGGAGCGCTCTATGCCTGCACGTTTAAGTTTGCGGTATCTCAACACGCCCCAAACCAAAATAAAAACTGCGGCTATGGCAGACACTGATATCACTACTGCTGTTCTCCGGGCCCTGATTTCAAGTTGCATAGTTCGCTCTTTATATTTGGAATAGTTATACATGGCATTCATCCGGGCAATAGAAGTCTCCACATTGTTTTTTTTCAATGAGTCGTCATACTCCTCATATTGCAGAATAAAGTCGAGCGCCGCTGTTATATCTCCTTCCTCACGATATATCTTTGCCAGATATTTGCTGGCTTCCTTCTTGGCTTCAGCCGTATTTGTATGATAGAGCTTCGTAAAATAACAACGGGCTGAGTCACACCTACCCAACCGAAAATATGATAAGGCAAGGACATCGTAGAAGGAGTCCAGACTTGGATTATCTTCACCTGCGGTTGAAACGACTGGCAGGGCAAGATTCTTTGCCTTGTCATATTCACCGTTGTACAGGTAATATGAGGCCATAGAACTGAGCATCTCATTATACAGATTGGTATCTCTTTTTTCACTGGATATTTTCAGAGCCTGCCTGTAATACGCCAGACAACTGTCACTACCCTGCGCCTGATAGGCATAAGCTATTTTCTGGAGCGTATATGCCATCATGGCTGTATCACGTCTAACGCTGTCAGTCTTAAATACGCTTCTGAAATACGGCAATGCCGATTGATAGAAAGACTGTTCGTACAAGAGCATACCAATCTGGAAATTCAAGGCGCTCGACAGCTTGTCTGAATGCTCTCCATACTCTTCCTTTGCCTTGTGATAGTATTCCAAAGCCATTGGCATGTCGTTCATGTCGCGATAGGCACTGCCTACATAATAATACGCTTGCGACAGGATTTTTCTACCGGCATCATTCTTTTCAAAATAGCGAAGAACTTTTGTCGCCTCTACGGCATCTTTCTGTTTGACAAACATTTTGTCGTTAATCTTTATCGTCAACAGTCTGATATACCATTTATCCGGTTCGGAGAAATGTCTGCCGGAATGCCTCATGGCATTCAGCCGTACTGAGGCTGCCTCAGGGTTATCATCACTAAGATTGTCTATGACAACAAGTTCCTTGGAAAAAGACAAGGCATTGTTACCCGGATAGAGGATAAATACTGATAATCCGACAATTAAGAGAACTATGGCAAGAACTGTCACTTTCTTTATTCTGCAAATGCTCGCTATACCGCCAAAAGGCTTCATAAACAAATATTTTTTATATAACTCCCTTTATACATAAAGGGGAAAGCCTGCCACAATGTATGACTGACTTTTCCCAATGATTTATACATGTGATAACCTCAATCCACTCCTACTGTAGCTTATAAGTTTCCGTCTTCATGCCGTTAACGACAAACGCTACCACCACCATACTGTTAAAGCCGCCAGCGCTGACGTAGTTCACCATATAGGCACGCTGCCCTTTCGGCAGACGTTTACCATTGCTTATATAACGCTCGGGAACGACATTTATTGCTTTTCGTGGAAGGCGTCTCGCTATGAAATTCTCTCCACCCACGCTTTTTCCCGTTGCATCGTCTGTCACTGACACTGCAACATTATAGAAGCTCGTGTCCGGGATGGCTTCATCGGCAAAGAACGAGCAGCCCAGACTTGTGGGGAGACATTCGCCTGCTTCCATCTTGATGCCGGAGATTTCTGCGCCGTTGCCCTTGATGGCTGGCTATCTATTTCAATATTTTCTTTCCGTTGACTATATACATTCCCTTTGTCAGGGCGTTGATGTCGTTCCCGACAAACCTTCCGTCAAGTGTATAAATCCTGTCTGACTTAACGTCTGAGGCCGTTACAGCATTGTCTATTCCCGCAACATCATACTCCTTTATTGTCTTAAAGGCAGTGCTCCAGGTCTCGTCTGCCTCAAAAGCGGAC
>NZ_FR892631.1:0-759 GCF_000436015.1 Prevotella sp. CAG:592
CCGTAAATTTGCTGATTGAATAATAAATGCAGCATTATGGCAGAGAAATACATCAATCCACATACCGATTTCGGCTTTAAGCGCCTGTTCGGTTCTGAATGTAACACTGAATTGCTCATTAGCTTTCTGAACACCATATTTCACGGCAAACAGAATATCCAGAAAGTAACATATATAAATTCGGAATCACGTCCTGGTTTCTTCGTTGTACGTTGCGAGAATGACAAGGGAGAGAAATTCATAGTAGAGATGCAGAACGTATACCAGGAGTTCTTCAAAGACCGCACCATCTATTATTCAACGTTCCCCATCAGAGAACAGGCGCAGCGTGGAGGAGACTGGGATTTCCATCTCAATCCTGTCTACACGATTGGCTTGCTGAACTTCAACTTTGCCGACGGTCTTGAGAATGCAAAGCGCTGGCACCATGAGGTGAAGCTGATGGAGGTGGACACACACGAGGTGTTCTACGACAAACTCACATATATATACGTTGAGATACCTAAGTTTGACAAGAAAGAGAGTGAACTCGAAAGTATGTACGACAAGTGGATGTACGTGTTGAAGAATCTCTCCAACCTGATGCAACGCCCCGCAGCCCTGCAGGAGCGTGTTTTCACACGTCTGTTCGAACAGGCAGAGATATCAAAGTTCGACAAACAGGAGCTGAAACTGTATGAAGACAGCGTCAATGCATACCGCGACATCGTGAATGCCATACGGACTGCGGAAAAGAAGAAATATGCAGAAGGACGTGCA
>NZ_FR892632.1:0-19030 GCF_000436015.1 Prevotella sp. CAG:592
CTCTGAAAAGATCTCGTAAAGATGCTGAGAAGTCCGCTGCTAAAATTGAGTCTTTGAGCGCTGATTTGAAAGAAGCCAAAGATTATTCCCAGATGGTACTAGAAGAAAGTGATAAAAAATCTGCTCAGATAAAGAAACTAACCGAAGAAAATGAAACAAAGATATCAGAACTTCAGTTCGAGTATACCAAGGAACTTAATAGGCTAAAAGACGAGAAGGAAAAAGAAATCCAAACGCTGCACAAAGAAATAAATGATTTAAAAAAGCGAATTTCTGCTTATGAACCTTCTTTGATCGGTGATGTAGGTGACAATAAGTATTTCATTATTGAAGGTCAGATGCTCTACCAAACGCTATCTGATGACGCACCTATAATTGGTCGAGTTGGTGTTGATGGCAACGCTATCTACCAATTCAATGTAGAAAAAGGAGCTCATAAATCAATGTGTCAGAAAATAGCAGAGTTAGAGAATTTCTTTGAAATTGTAGATAGTGTTGAAATGGCTAACCATATCTCTATATGTGAATGGGGTAAGGCTAAGTACCACAATGGAACTTTGGTTCCTATAGAACCAAAGGCTAAAATAAAACTTACAAGAGAATAACAACCATGGGCATTCAATATTTTATAGTATCTGCTATTGTAATTGTCGTTTTAATATGGCAGTATAAAACATACAGAGAAAACGAGAGAAGGATTGATGATATAAAATCCCTATTCCCTTCATCCAACAACACAATTATAGATGTTGACGAAGATCAAAGGTTTACAAAGCTTGTTAATGATTCTGCAACGGGCCAATTTAAGGACACTCTTGATGATATAAATTCGTATTTGGTATATAATAAAAATAAGACCTACGATTACCATATCCTTAAAGAAATCGTCAATCGTAATTCTCAATCATTAGAGGATGAGGTCGACACTATGCTGACTGTACCTCTTTATTGGGGACTTATTGCAACCATTTTTGGTATTGCCTTTGGTATCGTAATTTTTGCATGGAAAGATTTGGCAAATCTTCTTTCAGGTTCCAACATGAATCCGGAGGGTATCAAGATACTTTTAACAGATGTCGGTATAGCAATGATTGCCAGCCTTGCTGGTGTATTCTTTACGAAGCAATCTACTGCTCATTATAATGAAGCAAGGACGGAAATGGCAAAGAACAAAAACCATTTCTTGACTTGGATTCAAACAGACTTGATGTCTAAACTGAGCGACGATATTACTGGCGCTCTTATTAAGATGACTCAGGACTTGAATGAGTTCAATAGGACTTTTGCTGATAATACCCGCGAATTAAAAGAAACACTGAGTACAGTAAAGGATAATTACGATGGGCAGGTAAAACTTCTGGAGGCTATTGACAAGATAAAGATCAATAAGATTGCCAAAGCCAATATTGAAGTTTACGATAAACTTCAGGGATGTACAGAAGAGCTTGAGAATCTTTTTGAAATTTTCGCAAATTCAGAAGAATATGTTACCAAGGTTGTTGAACTTAACAATAAGATAGGTTCTGTAGAAGAACGCACTCTGTTGTTTGAGGAACTTGGTAATTATTTCAAGAATGAAATTGAGTTTGTTCGTGACAGACAGGGAATGATGCGTCAACAAATGTCATCCATCGACTCTGTTCTTCAGGATGCATTGTCCAATCTTGGAGATAGTTTGTCTAATAGTATTGGCGATTTAACGGGTAAATTCCAGGAACAGAATCAAAGAATACAATTACTTATTGAAGAGCAGCAAAATTCTCTTGCTAAGAGCCTTGAAGAGCAGCAAAATGCCGTCAACGAAAAGATAGACTTAATAGACAATCCGTTCTCGGGACTTAAAGAAACATTCGATGAAGGTATTAAAGGCATTAAAGAAGCATTCGAAGCACAAAATACGGTTATAGCGGAAGCTCTCTCATCACAGAAAGTTGCATTAGAGAAGGCTCTTGAAGATCAGCAGCAAGCTATTATAAAGAAACTACAAGAAACTCCAGGGCAGTTGCAAGCTCTCTCAGAACTCTCAAAGACACTTGACAAGTTAAATAAAACGCTGACTAATCCGTCTTTGATGACTTTGAACTCCTCCGTATCAGATGGTAAAGAAACCGCGCCCAAAAAGAAAGGAATGTTTGCCTTCATTAAACGAATTTACCTGCCAATTTGTGCTTGCGGTTCATTCGTTTCACTTCTTATTTTATTGATTTTAAGACTCTTTGGGCTCTAATATAATCTATCATGGCTACAAACAATAAAAAAGCTCTTTTTTGGACAAGTTATTCAGACTTGATGACTAGTCTGTTTTTCGCAGTATTGGTTCTCTTTGTTGTTGTCGTTGTCGCAATGGGTACTGTAAATCGTCAAGTACAAGAGGCTAAAGAAAAATTAGAAAAGGCTCTGGAGGATGCTAATGCAACTAATGAACAACTTAACCAAATACTACGGCTTCAAGATCAGTTCAATACTTTGACTGCATCTTCGTCATTAAAATATGATGAACAAAAGAGAATGTTTTATGCTAAAGATTTTGTTGGGATTGAGATTTTCAAACCCAATGAAGCTGTAATAAAGGATGAATATCTTGAAACTGTTAATAAAGTCGGAGCTGACATAAAAAAACTTATAGATACACTAAAAGTGCACAACAGGGATTTTAAGTATCAACTAGTCATAGAGGGTACCGCTGCCATCCCTTACAAAGAACTTAGAGCAGGAACATTCAACCCAGACAATATGGGGATGTATGAATTGAGTTATCGTAGAGCCCTGGCTTTATACAACAAATGGAAAGGTTTGAATTTTAGAGAGAGTAATACTGAAATAATAATTGCAGGTAGTGGATTCAATGGGGTTAACAGAGACAATATTGTCGAAGATAATAATAAACGCTTTATTATACAAATAATTCCCAAAATTGAGAAACCAGCAGGAAACAAACAAAAATGAAAAGGAACTTTTTTCTATTGATAGTTATGATTTGTTGTTCAACCTTTGTTGGATGCAGGAAGGCTATTAACAGGGGTAGAGCAGATTGTTTACGAACCGAAAAAACAAACAGGGAAAGCCCCCGTAATATAAGGGAGAGGGCTGACCGCATAAAGAGAAGTAATACCCCTCTTTCTGGTTCGGAAATATTTAAGCGTTATAGCAATGCCGTTTTTATGATATTTACTACTGATGGTAATAATGTTTATCAAGGCTCTGGCTTCTTTATCGGGGATGATGGGCTGGCTGTTAGTAATTACCATGTGTTCAAAGGAACAACAATTGGCGATGAGGCCATAAAAATGCCTGGTGATGATACTGCATATAAAGTTACAGATATTTATCAGCGAAGTGAAGAAGAGGATTTTATCCTTTTCCGTGTGGATTATAATAATTCAAGTTCTATACCTATAGCTGATAAGAAACCACAAATAGGTGATAAGGTCTTCGCAATAGGCAGTCCACAAGGTCTTGAAAACACCTTCTCCTCTGGCGAGGTGTCTCAATGGCGTGGTGAGAATCTTATGCAAATCAGTGCGTTGATTGATCATGGCAGTAGTGGTGGCGCATTAATTAACGAATATGGTGAGGTCGTTGGAATAACATCTGGAAGCTTTGCTGATGGCTCGCAGGCTAATCTCAATTATGCATGGAGTATAGATGCAATTAAACCATATGTTAAATAGTAAAGAGAAAGATGTATGATACATTCAGTATTTCAGGTTGTTCTTGGCTATCTTTTGTGGAAGAAATTCCCATCTTGGTTGAGGCTGAATAACTCTAAAACTATTGATCATTATATTATTGTAGCGTTGTCATTAGTTGGCATAGTGATGATTCTTTCGGGTGGATTTCGTTTGTTGGAACTTCTGATACGATGGTAAAGGCTATAGTGTTAAGTCTGATTTTGGCATTCTTTGTCTCATGTATCTCTGAGTCTGTTTTTATATGTACTGGTACAACTGCTGAGGTTTATCATAAGAGCGACAATTGCCGAGGCCTGAACAGATGTGGTGGTGATGTAAAGCGGATATCTTTGAAAAAAGCAGAAGAGCTGCATCGTAGACCATGTAGGATTTGTTTTGACGACTAGGATTAATGAAAAACGGCGGATATCCACCCGCCCAAAGTGGGGATGTCCGTTCGCTTTCTTTTCTCTGTAGTCCAATGGCGAAGTAAAATTGAAAGCCAATAGAATGACCTCCTGTAAGGTCAAGTCCTTTCAAGAAGTCGCCTTGGTGTCTGTCGCAATAGCGGTGGTTCTTCAGCATACCGTCCTTTTCAATATCTTCCTTGGAGATGCTTCTGTTGGACACAGAACAGTTAAATATGAGATACCACTCGATTGTAATTGGTCCAGTACTCCTCAGTTCTTCTGTTTGTAAAATAAGCCTGTTTAAATAGGCTTATTCTGCAAACGGGTGTTTAAGTGTTGATAATCAGGTAGTTGGAGGTGTAATTTAATTCTGGGAGGCACGGATTTGGGGCTCTTTGCTTCTTATTATGCATTGAAAAAGGGCTGAAAGGGCTGATTTTGCAAAATAAGCTTGTTTTTATGAGCTTATTTCTACAAAATTTGCAGATTAAGAGAAAATAGGCTATATTTGTAGCCTAAAATGCGATTGTTATGGAGTATACGGCAATTTTGGAGAAGCAGATATTGGGGAGATTGAAAGTTGACAATCCCTGGTGGACAGAAGGAAAGGTTCCATCTTTTTATGGAAAGATGAGTCCCAGACTATATCTTGATATCTTTTATCCCTTGGTGAAGGATGTCGACATTCAACGTGCTATTATATTGATGGGACCTCGGCGAGTAGGCAAGACCGTGATGATCTATCATTCGATAAAAAAGCTGATAGACGAAGGGGTCTCACCGCAGAATATCATTTATGTGTCGGTGGAAACTCCGATATATAACAATATTCTTTTGGAGCAATTGTTTAATCTGGCATGTCAGATTCTTGGCAAGGAGAAGGGCAAGGAGCAGTTTTATGTCTTTTTTGACGAGATACAATATTTGAAAGACTGGGAGATAAATCTTAAGTCTTTGGTGGATACATACCACAATGTGAAATTTGTGGCATCTGGTTCTGCAGCTGCAGCACTCAAGAAGAGCAGCAATGAGAGCGGAGCCGGGAGGTTTACTGATTTCAATCTGCCGCCATTGCTTTTCTTTGAGTATATCCATCTGCGCGGCTATGATATTATTATGCGTGAATCCAAAGTGGAGTGGGGCGGCATAGAGAGTTCTGTATATGATTCCATTGACATGGGCCAATTGAATGAACTTTTTCTGGATTATATCAATTTCGGAGGTTATCCAGAGGTGGCTTTCTCAGCTCGTATTCAGAAAGATCCCAGCCAGTTTGTGCGTCATGACATTGTTGACAAGGTCTTGTTGCGCGATTTGCCGAGTCTTTACGGTATTTCCGATGTGCAGGAACTTAATTCCTTGTTTACTATGATAGCTTATCATAGTGGGATGGAGTTCTCGTATGATGGAATGTCGAAAGAATCAGGGGTTAAGAAGGAAACCATTCGTAGGTATATACAATATCTGGAGGCTGCTTTCTTGATAAAAGTGGTGAATAAGACCGATGATACGGCAAGGAGGTTCCAGCGCCAGACCACGTTCAAGATTTATCTGACGAACCCCTCTTTGAGGTGTGCTTTATTTGAGCCGGTGAAGATGACAGATGGAAATATCGGTGACATGATAGAGACGGCTGTTTATTCACAGTGGATACCGCGCGATGAGCGTATCGCATATGCAAACTGGAAAATAGGCCGCACTCAGGGAGAGGTGGATCTGGTAGGTATTAATGATGCCTTGCAGAAGCCAAGTTGGGCGGTGGAAGTGAAATGGACTGACCATTTCTTCGACAGACCCTCAGAATTGTCTTCGTTGAAGTATTTCATGGAAAAGAATCATTTGTCTCAGGCCTTGGTCACAACTATAGGGCAGAGAGGCAGGAAGGATATGGATTTCGGCACACTGCATTTTATTCCGTCAGCCTGCTATGCCTATACTGTTGGTGAAAACACTTTGCGACAGGCGAAGAGAAGCTTTGGCTTGTGATATCCGTTAATGAGATTGGCGTGCTGCTAATCTGAAAATCCCCCAAAATCCAGTCAAGCTCTGATGAACGATTCTGGGGCGAACGGGAGGAATAAGGATTATGTTCTAAATTGCCAAAATTCAAGCAGGCTCTGATGGCAGATTCGGAATGAACAGGACAAACTGGGATTATAAAAACAATAATAACAAGATAGAAATATGACAAAGAAAAGCCTTCTTATCAAAGACACTACGGTGGATGAACGAATGGCAATCGTGAAGGAGTCGCTTAACTTCTGCGACGGTGATTGCGATGGAGTGGATATGGATGACATGTATGACGACTATATCTTCGGTCGTCGTGAACTTGCCGATATCAATCTGGAATTCAGTCGGAAACATGCCGGTGAGGTGGTGCCAAACCGTCCTTCGGCACCTCGCGGCTGCATGGGACGGTAACCATTTGCATTGGCATGAAAAAACGGATTGTCTGGAGCGTTGTTGGCTTCGGACAATCCGTTTTTTTGTTTCAATTAAGGCTTTGGGGCTGAACTTCAATCGGTCATCAAGATTTGTTTTGCTAAACTCCACCTCGCCCATCAACCCGATTCAGACAGAATCACTTTATAGTCGTTTCATACACCGTTTCGGGGTCAGCCTTGCCGAAGTCCATGTCGCGGTAGGCTTTGGGGAGGTCGGACATGTCGAGGGTTATCTCCTTGTTTACGGGGCGGTCGGGGTCGAGCAGGGAGTGGGAGAAGAGCCAGTCGTAGGTCTTGCGCATATAGAAGAAGCGTGCCGGAGCACCGTGGTTGGCGCCCTGCAGCCAGGTGTAGCGCAGACGGGAGTCGTTGCCGGACATCTCGAGGTCGTTGACCACCGATTTAGACTGGCTTATGGATACCGCCCTGTCGGCAGTGCCGTGGATTATCCAGAGGGGCAGCCTGCCGAGCGGCGTGCGGTCTTTCTTCGAACAGCCGCCACACATAGCCAGAGCCGCCGCCACTTTGTCGGGATATGTGCAGGCGAAGTCGAGGGTGCCATATCCGCCGAGACTCATTCCGATGACATACACACGGGTGGAGTCGCAGGCATAGTTCTGTTTCGTCCATTCCAGCACGTCGTTTATCTTCTTCGGGTTCCACGCTCCGCCGGGGTTTTGCGGCACCACCACCAGAGCGTCTACCTGCCTGCCCTTCACTATGGCGTCGAGCGGTCCGTAGCGTCTAACCCTGTTCAGGTCTCTTCCGCAGAGGCTCTGTCCGTGCAGGAATATTATCACCGGAGTCTCGTTGAGAGTGTAGTAATATTCCGTTGGGGTGTAAACCCAGAAGTTGTAGCCACCGGGTATGGCGTCTTTCACGGGGCGTATGAAGTCGTATTGGGCTTTAGTCTGTAATGATGCCGACAGGATGAGCGTCAGCACGAAAATGATTCTCCTTATTATATTTGGCATGTCTTTATGTTTTGTTCTAAGAGAAAACGCAGATGAGTAGTGGTTTATTGTGTAGGGAGGGGTGTAATGTGGTGTCGTTATTGGAATTTTGGGTAGGAAACGCAAGATGCAAGTAGAAAATAATGACCGGTTTATGTTAAAAACAAAAGAATTTTTATTAATAATGGTTACAAACACCTTGTCTGTCCGTTTCTCAACTATAAGGAAGAATACAATTATTTTAAAATCTATTTTTATGAAGACAAGAAAGATGTATAATTCAAGTGCCAACTTGAAAAAGATGTCCATCACGCTTGCTCTGTCCTCTGCAATGCTTTGTCCTGTGGCAGCCAATGCCGCAGGCAACGGAAACGTTGCCCCTTCTCCACAAGCTGTTCAGCAAAGTGGGGTAGTGAAAGGTAATATCGTTGACGAGACAGGACTGCCAATGATTGGTGTTACCGTTATCCCTATGGGACAGACAAAGAACGGTACTGTTACAGACCTCGACGGTAATTTCACCTTGAACAACGTTTCGGGAAAGGTGACTCTTGAAATTTCATACGTTGGATACAAGACCCAGAAGGTGCAGGCTACCGTCGGCACCCCATTGTCGCTCAAGATGGTTCCCGAGTCAAACCAGCTCGACGACGTTGTCGTTATCGGTTTCGGTACCGTTAAGAAGCGCGACCTCACCGGTTCGGTAGCCTCAGTGAAGTCAGACGTCATCCTTCAGACCCCTACCACCAGTGTTGCTTCAGCCATGCAGGGCCGTATCTCAGGTCTCGACATCAACGGCAGCGAACTCCGCATCCGTGGTAACCGTTCAATCAGCGGCGGCAACTCTCCGCTTGTGATCATCGACGGTGTGCAGGGCGGCAGCATGAGCGACCTCAACCCTAACGACATCGAGTCTATCGACGTGTTGAAAGACGCCTCCTCAACAGCCATCTACGGTTCGCAGGGAGCCAACGGTGTAATCATCATCACCACCAAGAAGCCGGAAGCCGGCAAGATGTCAGTGTCTTACGACGGTTACGTCACGGCAGCCTTCCGTCCCGACCGCGCCGACTACCGTTCGCCAAGCGACTACTACAACACCCGTCGTCTGGCAGCGCAGAACGCCGGACTCTGGAGCAGCGAGGCCGACGACCAGTCGCTCTTCTCAAGCAACGAGGCATACGCAGCCTATAAGGCAGGCGCATGGACAAACTATGAAGACCTCATGCAGAAGAAGACCACATGGAGCACCAAGCACACCGTGACCCTCTCAGGAGGAACAGAGAAGACGGCAGCCCGTTTCTCAGTGGGCTATGCCAACGACGGCGACAAGTGGAAGAAGAGCGGCGGTACCGACCGTTACACCCTGCGTGCCAACATCGACCACAACTTCCACAAGTGGATCAGTGCAGGAGTGACATTCCAGCTTGCCCATACCCGTTCAGAGTATTCACCATACATGAAGGCAAAGAACACCGGTCTTGAGCTGGGTTCACCTTATGGTGTATACAACAATGAAACCGGCGAGTACAGCATCGGCAACGAACTCGTGACATATCCGCTGGCAGCCGACGACTATGTTAACCCGCTGATCGACCGTATTGACGGCGACAGATACAAGAAAGAGACCTACGCTACAAACGTAGTGGCAAACGGATACTTGGATATCCACCCGATTGAAGGCCTCTCATTGCGCTCGACACTCAACACCCACATCACCAACTCCTCTTCAGGCGACTTCATTGCCGAGAACCACTCTACGCTTATCGAGAGCGGCAAGACAAGAAGCCAGTCTAACATGTCGAAGGGTTCTTCTACATACGTGGAGTGGAACAACGTGTTGACATACAACTTCAAGAAGCTCCTTCCGGAAGACCATCACCTCTCACTGACATTCCTCACCACATGGGGAAAGAAGGTAGCCGACAATCTGAGCGCTACATCCAATGGCCAGACACTGGCAAGCAACCTGTGGTGGAACATGGGCAGCAACGACGGCGGTGAGGGCGCACTCTCACACTCAAGCTATTATCAGCAGGCACAGAACTTCTCTTATGCCGGCCGTGTGATGTACGACTGGAAAGGCCGTTACCTCTTCCAGGCATCCCTCCGTCGTGACGGTTCTTCAAAGCTTGCCCCTGGTCATCAGTGGGAGTGGTTCCCATCAGCAGCCTTTGCATGGCGTATCTCCGACGAGCCTTGGATGAAGCAGACCAAGTCATGGCTCGACGATTTGAAGCTCCGTGCCACATACGGTGTGTCAGGTAGCCAGAGTGTAAACGCATACGCTACATGGAGCGGTGTTACCTTCGCCGACTGGAGCTTCGGATTCCAGGACACACAGGCAAACCGCTACTTGCTCGGTGTGGTTGACAACGGTTACTACAAGATTGCCAACAAGACCACGAAGTGGGAGCGTTCAGCATCCTTCGACCTCGGTTTCGACGCAGTGCTCCTCAACAGCCGCTTGAACATCACCTTCGACTGGTATTCACAGAAGACCACCGACCTCCTTCTGCAGCGCTCACTGCCTACATCAGCAGGACAGGACGGTAAGTATGCCACTATGGTGAACATCGGTTCAGTGAAGAACCACGGTGTGGAATTCTCTATCAACAGCCGCAACATCGTGACAAAGGACTTCACATGGGGTTCTACACTCACATTCTCAGCCAACCGCGAGAAGATCGACGAGCTCTACGACAATCTGAAGGAACTGCAGACAGGTACACAGAAGGAGACACAGACCTATATGGTAGGTCATCCTATCCACTCATACAAGACATTCAAGTATCTCGGCATCTGGACTACCGACGAGGTGAACGCCTGGACCGACGAGACAGCATACTACAAAGACGCAGCCAAGACACAGCGCTTCCAGGCTGGTGACATCAAGGTTGCCGACCTCGACGGCGACCACGTGATCGACCAGAACAAGGATATCGCTTATGTAGGTTCCACATCACCGGACTGGTTTGCTGGATTCAACAACGACTTCCGCTACAAGAACTGGGACCTCTCAATCTATTTCTATGCTCGCTGGGGACAGTGGGGCGAGAGCAAGGTGGCAAACTACGACCCTTCTACCGGTGGCATCTACTCTAACTTCGACTACTGGGTGGCAGGCACAAACGAGGGCGGCTCTCTGCCGGCACTCTACAAGGGCCGCAAGCTCTTCGACTACGTTGGCTACCAGAGCCTCTCTTACTGCGACAACTCATTCATCAAGCTGAAGAGAATCTCGCTCGGCTACACATTGCCACGCACAGCATTGAAGGCAATGGGCGTAAACAACGTGCGCATCTATGCCACAATCAACGATCCTCTCTACTTCGTGAAGAATGACTGGCAGAAGCACTTCGATCCAGAGGGCAACCAGCGCAGCGTAACCGTTGGTCTTAACGTAAACTTCTAATCACCGTCAATAAAGGAAACAAAATGAAGAATTTCAATAAATATATTATCGCGGCACTGCTCGGTGGAACGACGATGGGATTCACCTCATGCTCGCTCGACGAATATAATCCAAGCAATGAGGGTGCCGACGCGGTCTTCGTTACCGAGAAAGGTATGGAGAACCTCGTGAACCAGATGTATTACAACTTCCGTTGGAAATTCTACGGACGTGAGGACCCTTGCCTCTATATGGAGGGATCGGCCGACATCTGGCAGAATATCGGATCAAACTACGACTACGGTAAGCAGCTCACACGCTGCGTAGACCTGCAGGGCGACCGCGGACAGTTTGCCAACGTGTGGAACCGTGTCTACGACAACATCAACGTCTGCAACACCATCATCGGCAGGCTCGACGACTGCAAGGAACTGTCGGCAGACAAGAGAAGCGACTTCGAGGGCGAGGCAAAGTTCATGCGCTCCTACTGCTACTGGTGGCTCACTGAGTTCTTCGGCGACATAGAGCTCAAGACCAAGGAAACCAAGGACCCGGTGTTCACAGCCAAGCGCACCGACCGCAAGACAATCTACGACGAAGTGATCATCCCCGATGCCAAGTTCGCTGCAGAGAACCTGCCTGTCACTCCTTATGAGGGCAACGTAGGCCGTTCTACCAAGAAGGCAGCCAAGGCACTCCTCGCACGTGTTCTTCTGACCCGTGCACAGTATGAGGAGGCAGGAAGCGACGCTCAGAAGGCTTTCTATCAGCAGGCCCTCGATGCAGCCCTCGATGTGATAAACAACAAGGCAGCTCTCGGAATCAGAATCTATGACACTTACGACGAGATATGGCAGGCAAAGAACAACAAGACGAACACCGAGTATCTGTGGGTGGCTACGTTCTCATCAGTATCTTCACTGAATGCCGACTCCAAGCCAAACCGTCTGCACTCATACTTCTCTCCGAAGCTCGTGGGCAACGCCGGTATCCAGAACACACAGACATCGTTCGACTATCCGGCAGAGTCAACACTCCTCATGCCTACATATTATTTCATGAACCTCTGGGAGGATTGGGACGCTCGCTACGATGCCGACTTCCAGGAAGCCTTCATGAACCCGTCGAAGTATCCTTACAAGTGGAAAGAGGCTGAGGCCAACAAGTATAACCAGCCAGAGCTCAAGGACAAGAAATCAGCAGTGAACGACACTCTGCTCTATTTCACCCGCAAGCACATCAGCGACGAGACAAGCCGCAACTATGCCACTGTAGACATCGACGAGCTGTACGACACAGGCAACGTGAACGCTTATGGCGGCGCTCCTCTGCGCAACTACAAGACCGATGCTTCCAACTACGACTCCAAGACTTCGCAGTATATCGCCGCTTCATTCCCACGCTTCAGAAAATACCGTATCTGGGATGGTGATGAGAACGGAACTATTCTTCTTATGGACCAGAAGGCAAACCAGAAGGCAAGCCATGCCGACGTGCCGATAATGCGCTATGCCGAGATGCCTCTCATCGCTGCCGAGTGCTATATCGCCCTTGGCAATCCAGGTGCCGCTGCCGACATGATCAACAACGAGATCCGTACGGCACGTGTAGTGAAGGCTGGCCACAGCCTGAGCGAGGCACAGGTGAATGCGTCACAGATGACCATCGACTGGATTATGGATGAGCGTGCCCGTGAGCTTTGCGGCGAGTGGCTGCGCTGGTTCGACATCAAGCGTGTTTACTCTCCACAGGGCAAGTTCGCTTCCACCATCATCGGCCGCAACCCGAGTATGACAAAAGACGACTGCATGCAGGAGTATCATGCCCTACGCCCGATTCCAAACACATTCCTCGACAAGCTCGAGAATGCGTCAGAGTTCGGTCAGAACCCTGGATACAATCCATATACGAAATAATGGCTGACGAGGAATTCCTCGTTGAATAGTAAAAAAAAGCGGAGTGTCATGGTTACAATACCATTGGCACTACGTCTTTTATTTAAATATAAACAAAGGACTATTTAAAAATTAAAGATTATGAAGAAAATTCTACTTTCAGCAATCGCCCTTATGGGTATGGTTTCAGCCAGCGCACAGGAGGCTACAACTCCTTACATCCTTTCTCAGGTTGAGGCAAACACTTATGCCGTTACGATGACAAACGATGAGATCACTGCCGCTTTCGATGCACAGTGGGTTGCAGACGCTTGGAATATCGGTGCCGCTCTTCCGGCAGGAACAGTGATGTTTGAGAACGACGACCTCGTCATCACAGCTGCCGTTGACAAGACTCCAGTATATACCGCAAACGGAAAGCTCTCTCAGATCAAGAAGGAGAATCCTGGTTATACTGGTTATGTTAATGCCGGTTCTACATTGGCTCAGAACAACTGGGAAGAAGGCATTACCATCCAGGACATTGCAGAGGTTAAGGCAAGCAACCATGGTATCGTTGCCGTTACACCTAAGAAGGCAGGTGTGTTGAGCTTCGGTGTTTATGCCGGCAACAACAGCCGTGAGATCGGTATCTACAAGCTCGCTACCGATGACGAGAAGGCAGAAGGCGAGTTCGGAGCAATGATCGCAACGAACAACTTCCGCAACGATGGTGAGAACGGAACCGTTGAGAACGCTCCTGCTTTCGTTGAGGCTCAGGTAGAGGCTGGCCGTCAGTATGCTTTGATGGCCGGTGGCAACAAGAACCTCTGCTTGCACCAGATCAAGTTCGTTGCCCAGGGTGGTAGCGTAGACGGCATCAGCTCGGCAGAGACTACAACAGTAAAGAACATCACTGCCATCTACACACTGGCTGGCGCACAGGTGAGCAGCTTGCAGGACGGAGTGAACATCGTGAAGTATAGCGACGGCACATCAGCAAAGATCGTTAAGTAACAATCTCTCAATATGGACAACGTCCACACCGATTAGCGTATCGATGAAAAAACAACTCCCGTCAGGCATTTCGTCAGGCGGGAGTTTTTTTCGTCCTTCCTTTGAACTTGTCAGGGAAAATGCTATATTTGCAAAAAATACTTGGTTTATGACGAACGATGGTATAACGATACAAATGATTAGGGAAACGGCAAGTAAGATACTTCCCGTTGATGCCCGTGTAGTCCTTTTTGGGTCACGTGCAAGAAATACCGCACGTGAAGATTCCGACTGGGACTTGCTGATTATATTGAATAAAGACCGTCGCAGCGTGTCTGATATAGAAAAGTATGCATGCCCATTCATGGAATTGGGCTATGAGAACAATGAGGAGATAAATCCTGTCGTTTATACCCAAAAAGAATGGGATGAGCGTAAGTTGACTATGTTTCACCATAATGTAGAAAGAGAGGGCGTAGATTTATGGCATTAGATATAGAGTCTCAGAAAGAAATTGTCAAATATAGAGTAGAAAAGGCAGAAAAGACATTGATTGAGGCAAAAGATTGTGCAGCTTGTGGTCATTGGACATTAGCTGCAAATCGTTTGTATTATGCATTGTATTATGTCGGAAATGCTTTGTTGGTAGACAAGGGAATGTATGTAAAGACCCATGCAGGCATGATAGCAAAGATTAATGAGCATTTTGTCAGGACAGGTATCCTTACAAGAGAAGATGGTCGTACGATATCGATTCTTCAGAATATGCGTCATTCGGGTGATTATGACGATTGTTTTGAATGGGAAGAAGAGGACGTAAAGCCTTTTTTCGAAAAAACAAGGCTTCTTATAGACAAAATCAAAGGACTGCTGACATGCGTTCGGTATTGATATGATTAAAGAATGCTTGTGAAAGGCGTAAATATAGAAAAGGCAATTTAAAGGTTAAAGCGACATATTCAAAGGGTGTGTCGTAATATACGGCAGCCTGAAAACTGCCAAAGAAGGATATTTTAATATATTCATCTCCCCCTCCGGAGACCCGAATCTCAACAAAACTACTATAAACAAAACGATATGCTAAAGAAAATCAGAAATGCCGGTATCACCGCTTTGGCGCTATTGGCGTTGCAGCCAGCCTATGCTACCATCGAGGGCAGTCTCGACCCCACGTCGGTAGTGGCGCAATGGAGCAACTCATCAACCTATCCGAAAGTCATCGACATCAATTTCAGCGACGCTACATGGCCCGACACCTGGAAGGGAGAGACAGGAGTAGACTGTCCCGACTTTGCCAAGGGCGGTTATGTCAATGCCGTGCTGAAAGTGGGAGCCAACGGCGGCACAGCCGTGCAGTATCCTGTGCTCTTCCACAACTGCACTTTCGCCACCAAGAAGTCATACAACGGTTTCGCCGGTGCCACGGCAGCCTTCTGCCGACAGTATTACCTCGGTCAGAACAAGACCGGCAACAGCACCGCCACATTCAACGACTGGACCGTTGCCGGTCACACGCTCCATCTCGAAGACAACATCACATACGACGCCTCCGGCAACCCCAACTATGGCGAGGCAGGCTTCGTCCAGATGTGTCGCGACGCAGCTATCACAGATGCCGCCGGCAACAAGGTGTCGCAGCACGGATGGATAGAGATAGACCATATACCATACGTAGACCGTGTGCAGTGGTCGTGGTCGTCAACCTCCTGGGGCCGTGGCATAAAATGCGACTATAAGATTGGCGACGGCGAATGGAAACCGCTCGTATGGATGGGGTCAGAGAAACACAAGATGGGATGGACCGTCTTCTCCGACCAGGGCTATTTCATGGAGAACGTCATCAACGCCTCCGACGTGTCGCTCCGCTGGAGAGTGTGGGACGGCGAAGACCTCAAGAATCCCGTGCAGGTGGATGCCGACGGCAAATGTCCTTTCACCACCTCGCTCAACCCCTACGCCCAGATGCAGGCACCACGCGTACACAAGATACAGATTTTCGGTAGTGAGATAACCGCCGAACAGGCACAGTATGCCACAGACCATCCCGTATCTGACGTAGGCACCCTCTCCGACCTCGGCGGAGGCAGCGGTGAAGACGGTGAGACCGTCGCTCCCGACGACAATGCCGCCGTGGTGATATCCACCGTGGCACAAGACGGCACCGGCGACTACACCAAGATACAGGATGCCATCAATGCCATTCCCGAAGGTTCGCGTGGCATCATATACATCCGTCCGGGAGTGTATGAGGAGAACGTCTATGCCGGAAGGAAGAGCACGAAGAACAAATACTTCTCTCTCATCGGCGAAGACAAGCAGACCACCATCCTCACCTCTGGCGTAAGCCGCGGAAAAGGCAATGAGGACAATACCTACAACGACTGCGCCGCCCTCAACGTCTATGCCAGCCGCTTCTATGCCGAAAACCTCACCATCCGCAACACCAGCGGCAATGTGGGACAGGCAGAGGCACTCTTCACCAACGGCGACGCCCATATCTTCAACAACTGCATCCTCAGCGGCTATCAGGACACCTATAAGGCAAATGTGGGAGCACGCGGCTATTTCACCAACTGCACCATAGAAGGCGCCACCGACTTCGTCTACGACGGAGGAATGGAATGGTTTGACAGTTGCCGTATCCACCTCCTCAAGGGAGGCGGCTATATCACGGCACCTGCCGAGAGCGGCATGCCGATGACCAAGGTGATGTATCCCGAGCTCAGTGCCGACAAGTTCTATCCCGGTCTCTTCTTCCGCAACTGCACGGTGACGGCAGCCGATGGCGTTGCCGACGGCGCATACTATCTCGGCAGACCATGGAAGGAAACCTGCGGAGCGATGTTCATCGACTGCAAACTCCCCAAGGCTATCAACGCCAAGGGATGGAAAGACTGGAGCGGCTCTGAAAACAAGGCATCGCTATACGAATACAAGAGCATCGATGCCGCTACGGGCAGTCTTGCCGACGTGTCGTCGCGTGCCAGCTTCTCACATCAGGCAACGGATGCCGAGGTGGAGGCATATATGAACCCTAAGTTCCTCTTTGCGAAATACAAGGATGAACCGTTCGACTACGAGAAGATTCTCCGTGGTGCGGCAGCGCCGATGAACTTTGTCGTGACCCCTAACGAGATCTCATGGGAGAGCGACGACAACGCTGCCGGATATATTATATATAAGGATGGCGCCTTCCTTCGTTTCACCACCGACCGCTCCCTCACCAAGGATGCTGCCGATGATGCCAGATACAGTGTGGCGTCGGTATCCAGGAAGGGAGTCGTGTCAAAGGCGGTCCTCGCTTCCGATGCTCTCCGCATTACGGCATTCCCTACGGCAGAAGGATTCGGGAAATATGCCACAGGAGGCCGTGGCGGTAGGGTGGTGAAGGTCACTTCGCTTGCCGACGACGGTTCGGAGGGTACCCTGCGCTGGGCGTTCCAGCAGTATCCCGGCGAACCTCTCACCATCGTGTTCGCCGTGAGCGGCGACATCCGTCTTGCCGACCAGCTCCGCATAAACCGTGCCGACTGGACACTCGCCGGACAGACAGCACCGGGCGACGGCATCGTCATCACCCACAACAAGATAAACTTGGGCGGATCGCAGAACTTCATCATCCGCAACGTGCGTTTCCGCTGCGGACAGAAGGATGTGAACGGACAGATTCTGCAGGACCAGGCACTCGGCGTGGAAAACTGCAACAACTACATCTTTGACCACTGCGTGGTGGGATGGTCGATGGAAGAGAACATGAACACCCAGGACTGCCACTTCCTCACCGTGCAGAACACCATCGTTCATGAAGGCCTCTACAATGCCGGCCACAAGAAGGGCAAACGAGGCTACGGCACCCAGTGGGGCGGTTCGCCGGCGTCTTATTATCGCAACCTGCTTGCCGACAACAAGTCGCGCTCGCCGCGTATCAACGGTGCCAGAGGCGAGGATTATGTTGTCTTCCTTGAGTATATAAACAATGTGAACTACAACTTCGGCGGCAACGGCGGATGCTACGGCGGCGAGAACACCGCCGACATAACATCATACAACGGTATGAACTCAGCCCACGAATGCAACTTCATCGGCAACTACTACAAGCCGGGACCTGCATCCAACAAGTCGGGTGTCGTGCTTGTCACTTCCAGCTACGCCCGAAGTGGCGCCACCTCCTGGGGACCGGCAAAATGGTATGTCAACGGCAACGTGATAGAGGGCGACGCCAACCGCACCGCCGACAACTGGAAGGCGATGAGTGCCGAGCATTATTCGCTCTCCGACATCAGAGTGGATGAGCGCATCGTGCCGGAGCACAACTACTACAAGTATTCAAAGGCGGGCAACGTGGGCACCTACGACCCTGAGATGTATATGATATACAATGTGGAGAGTGGCGAACAGGCCTATCAGACCGTTCTCCGCACTGCCGGCACCATCCGTCGCGACGCCGTAGAGAAGCGTGTCGTTGAGGAGGCAACCACGGGAGTGAACCTCTACGGCGGTGCCACCTATGGCGCCAAGAAGGGAATCATCGACACCGAGGCTGATTGTGAAGGCTTCATACAGTATGCCACCGACTACACTGTGCCGACAGACACCGATGGCGACGGCATTCCCGACGACTGGGAGCGCCAGCATGGTCTCAATCCTGAAGTGGCAGACCAGAATATGGTCAATGCCCAGGGATACACGGCGCTTGAGGTATATCTCAACAGTCTGATGGGTGAGCAGCAGTCTTCTGAATTCCATGTCAACGCCATCCACTCCCTCCAGGCAGCTCCGCTTGTGGCATACGACCGCACTACCGCCACTCTGCGTGTCAGCCAGAATGCCGTGGGTGCAGTCCTCAAGGTGTATAACACCGCCGGACGCCTCCTTTCATCCCGACAGATCACGTCGGCCCTTACTTCCCTCTCCGATGTCAAGGCTCCCGTCTTCCTCGTCCGCATCGAGGGCAGCAAGGTGGCGCCACGTGTCATCAAGGTGGTGAAATAAGCTGATGTATCCAAAAAAAAGAATATCGCTCAAGTCTTTTTCTTGGGCGATATTTTTTTTCCCATGCATTGGCAGAAGCCTGAAAGCAGGAATACGGATATTATAATATGCCATTATTGGGCAGCTGTCTGTCGTCAATTCTGCCCATCCGGGGTAAGCACCGTGCTCATGTTGGGTAAGCAGCGTACCCAAGTTGGGCAAGCATCGTGCCCATTTTTTGGTTAAAAGCCAGACAAAATCCAATCTTCTAAAAGACAAAATCCACGCAAGCCCTAATGACCTCTAAGTTTGCA
>NZ_FR892633.1:0-1176 GCF_000436015.1 Prevotella sp. CAG:592
AACGGCCAAAAGACCGATTTGGGATAATAATATGGATTGCTTTTTTCCTACAGTAACCTGGTCGTTGTTTATCGCCAAACGTTCATTAGGCAGTTTGGGGATTTTATGACTGCTTGCAGTCTTTCGTTTTTTATAAGATCTCTTTTGTCAGTCAGGAGGTTATAAACCGGCTTTGATCTCCCATTCCCCTTTTTCAGAAGTAACCTTGATGATATTGACACCTTTGATATTCTGCAATGGAATGGAAGCCAGATGACTGTCAGGACGGGCAGAGTTGATTCTGCGGCCGGCAGCATCGTATACCTCAATGGCGGTAATCCTCTCGCCACCCACGGTGGCAAGGTTTATGTATCCGGCGTTGCGCTCCATTATTATGCCCGGCTTCTTTATCATGCTCTGGCTGACAGAGGCAGAATTCTTGTCGTCAGTAATACTGAACACGTGCCATCCGCCATTTGGCTTTAGGCTCGACATGGATGCAGAACCAAGCATCAGTCTGCCGTCAAGAACCTCAAGATTTCTTACGCCATACTGCTGAGCATTGTTGAAGCCGTTCTCGGTGATGTATTTCGGAGCCTCTTCCTCGTCGGTCATGCGCAGAAGTTCAAAGCCCTCGTCATTCGCGTCAAGGCCGGTGAGCAGTTTCGACAGTGTGGCAAAGCTTGCGTCGCCCACGAGGTTCGAACCTGCAGCATCGGCAAGGTTAGACAGGTCCATCGTACCTACATACATATTGCCGTCATATTCCTGGATTGCCCATATATATATGGTCCAGAGGTTTCCAAAGCCTCCTCGTCCCCACTTGGCTTCCAGTCCGCTAGGTTCCAGTTCCCAGTTTTCAATTTTTCCTTCCTTGTCGTATACAGGTTTCGGGTTCGTAGTGTCACCATAGAGCAACTCATAGTTGTTGTCTTTGTCGATGCGCCAGAACGACGGTGTGCGGTAGTTGCCGAGAATGAAAGCCAGGGCGTCAGGCGAGGTCAGCGATCCGTATGTTGCCTGTGCCGTAGAGAGCACATAATAGTTAGGACAGAACACTCCCCAATACAGATGGTTGCGCCACTCATGGAATCCGGCGACGGAGGTAATCGAACGGCCGAGCGTTTTTGTCGGCTCCGCCACATCACTTGTCCATACTTTAGGCCACATCTCGCTGTCGATGCTGACTGGAGTGAA
>NZ_FR892633.1:1189-14262 GCF_000436015.1 Prevotella sp. CAG:592
GACTGGAGTGAAGCCTCCTTCAGGAATTTCCGGACTGACATGAACGGCAGACACCGTTGCCCACGTTCCTATATATATGCGGTTGTTGAAACAGGCAAGTTCTGCCGCCTCGTTGTCTACGAGTCCCACGATATGGAATTTCCACGGGTCATTCTTGTCGCCATACCAGCGGAGCAGTGCACCGATCTTCTTGCCTGTGGTAGGATGCGTTATGCCCACGGTGACATAGAGAACATTGTTTACTACTCGCCATCGTCTGACGTTCACCACCTTGCATCCGTCAACGTCGCTCAGGCTGCTGGCTCCCAGAATGCGGTCGTTGTCGGCATCGTATGCCACGAAGGCAGCCGAAGCCTTGGAGTCCCAGTCGCTGGCATACAGGCCTGGTCCGCCGAAGAACACTACGCCGTTAAGGATGCCGCAGGAGCGCAGTCCCTGACAGTTTTTCAATATCGGATATTCATCTATCGACGGTGTTATGTCGGTGACGATGCCCGATTTCGTGTCATAGCTGTATATGCGAGGCGGACGTATGTCGGCATACTTGCTGTTCTCATCGCCGTCGGCATAGGCTTCCTTGGCATAAGTAGACTGTCCGTATTCGCATGCCCAGCACTTGTTTTCGTATGGCACATTGTCGCCCACGCCCGGCTGCACGAAACTGCCATAGCCTTGCATGCAGAGATAGTTGTTGTTGGTAGACCAGTAGAGCTTGTCTTTGTATGTACCCATTCCCCATGCGTAGGAGCCGTTGCGCTTGCCGATAGCGCCATTGCTCTCCAGCTCCTCAATCTCCTGCAAAGACAGTCCGGCGGGAACGTATTTGTTCTTCTCGTTTGCCAGACCGTAATAGGCCTCGTCAATCGGTGCCTGGTAGATGGTGTCAACGGTCAGTCCGTTGTCATAGTCCACATTCGGACGCACACGGTTTTCTATCTGGAATACATAGAGCGGATACACCTTCTTCATATATTCGAGCATTTTTGTCAGGTCAGCTCCGGTAATCCCTAACTTGTCCAGCATCTCAAACAGCTTGGCAAGCACGTCCCCATTGTCATTAGACGTGTCTCCGTTGCCATAAGATTCTTTCATGGCAAGCTGATGGATTTTCACCAGTGCTTCACGGCCGCTGGCTGTATCAAGCTTTGGCCACAGTGTCGTGACGAAATGTACAAACGGTCTGCTGTCTCCCGTCTTGTCGTTTAGTGAGATGACAGAGCAGAAGTCTTTCACCTCTGTTCGTTGAGGCATACAGATGTTTCCACCGAGTGCCCCGGCCGAAGTCATAAGTCCTAAAATGCTTATGATGATGTTTTTTCTGATTTTCATAATGCCCTTATGAATTTAATTGTGACAAATAGTTTGTTGTTCCTGCAAATTTATGGAAATTATCAATACATTACAAAAGTATGATGTTTTTTTTACTTATCATGAATGTCGTATGATAATGTTTCTATCTGTTCTTTCCCGACAAGCTGATTATGAACACGCGTGTTCACAATCTTAATTGGTCGCACATACGCAGATGGCTTTCAGTGGAAGTCTTGGGTTTATGTATATTTCTTTCATTTCTCAACGTATGCAATTGCAGCGATTTGCTCATCAAAGGAAAGTTCTATGTCATTATCCTCCTCGCATACCCAAATGCCATTGTCATTTGCGAAAGTCCATATTTCCGGGGATTTGAGGGCTTCTGTGACTACGCATAGACGATAGCATCCGTTGTCTGTCTCTTTCATTTTGCTATACTCGTTCTTGGAAAGGCGGACGGATATTTGAGAGCCTGCCAAGCCTTTTACTTCTATTCTTAGTATAGCCTTTCCTTTATATGCTTCCAAATCCCAACCTTTGTTTTCGCTCTCAACCGAATGTATTTTATATCCGAGCCCTTTATAATAAGAGGTAACGGCAGAGACAGCAGCTTTTTCTACTGCAACCTTTGCGTCCACATCTATGTTCGGCTTGGTTTTTCTTCTTTCAGGTTTGACGTAATTGTCAATATAGTGGATAACCGACAGCTGGAAGTTGGCTACCTTCTCATTTGCGCTATCGGCATACCAGATATTAGACTGCCCCATAAACCCCTTCTTTAAAGCATTCGTTGCTCTTGGCACCTGCATTGTGCGTTCTTTTTCCATGAGAAGAGTGCAGTCAGACGAAAGCGCTTCTATATTATAGGCATACCCATTACGCTCCTTTAACTTGGTGTCATGCTGAAATGTGCGGTAAACTCTTGCATGTTTGTACCAACCAACAATATATGTTCCACCCTCAATAGGGTTGGTAGCAGTCCATACGACTATCACGTCATCAAGATAATCGTCAGATTTTAAACACGAAGAATCTATACGTTCTATTTTTATTTTACCCCATTTGGTTGGTTGCACATAGCCATAGCAATGTCCGTCAGCGTCTTGAAAGTTAAAAGCCTCGTGCTTGTCATCGGGGTTATAACTTCCTCCACCCTTGATTCTGTCATAATTGCTATGCCCACGGTAGCGTTTCATCCAACCAATATTAGCGAAGAGTATTTTCTGCATAACCTTATCTTTTAGGTTTTACATAAGAGGTTGTCTATCCCAACACCAAAGAGAAACGCAGGCCAAGGGCGTCGGCAATGCGCAAGAACGTAGATAGCTGCATATCAGTCTGTCCCTTTTCGAGTGAAGATATGTACTCGCGTTTCTTGCCGATTTTTTCAGCCAACATTTTCTGTGTTACGTTCTGGCGCTTGCGTTCATCCTTAAGAAGTTCTGCATAGTACCAGGCTTTTGCCTTTGCTTCAAACTCCTTGCGCTCAGGACTGTTTTCGTCACCGTATCTTTCTTGCAGATGGTCGTCAAAAGTTTTGAGACCGGCAAGTTTGTTTTTGTCAAGTTTCAACATATTCAATCCTCCAAATAACGTTTGACAATGTTTTCGGCTTTTTTGATTTCAGCCTTGTATTGCTTTGTATCTTTCTTCAAAAACGAGTTCAGAAGAAGTACATTTTTGCTTTGTATGAAATTATCGTGGTCAACAGCGAGCAGAATAGTTCTGTATTCGTTGGAGCTGATGGAAATTCGGAGTTCGTAGAAATCCGTATTCTCTAAGCTCTTTACTATTTTTGAACTGACGATATATTGTGATTTTACAATCTGTAAAGCATAGTCATATTTCTTCTTTAAATGTTCGTTCATACTTGCATAGTATTCTTCGAACTCGTCCGAGTAGATGATGTGTCTTATCGATTCCTCTTCCATACTGCAAAGTTAATCAATTTATTACATACTGCCAAATATAAGTAATATATTTATTACATACCCTCAATCCCTGTCACCTCAAAAACACCCGCCTCCAGAAGGGCAGCCGGATTTCGTCGGAGTCCGGCAGCATCATTATGCCACTTCACCTGTTTTCACCCCATACTGCTCATCCTCAAAAGTCAAAATATTGGGCAGGAAGCTGACAACAAAATGTGCCCAGGTGGGGCAACGTGCTTGCCCATGTTGGGTAACGTGCTTGCCCCAAGTGGGCAAGCACGTTGCCCCAAAATGGGAGAAAACCTCATGAGATGGGATAGTACAAAAAAGCAGTTTCAGCGTCTTTATTTTTGATGATTTGCAGGACAGGTAGGATGAGCGGAGAACAGACTCAGGAGCATCCCGCCCCGTAAGGCAGATCACCCCAAAAGAGAAAGCAAACGAAAAGAAAACGAAATACAGACATACACATTATGGGAAACAACAAAAGCAGTCTGAAGAGCACCATCGCCGTGTCTCTCACCAACTATCTCGATGCCGGAGCCATCGTGGCAGGCGCAAGCGGATTGTCGCTTTGGAAAAACTATCTCTCGCTCACCGAGTCGCATCTCGGAATCCTCAACGCCATCAGCGCCAACTGTCTTGGTGCGGCGATAGGAGCCATCATCGGTGGATTCCTTGCCGACAAATACGGCAGGAAGGCGATATACACATACAATATGCTCATCTATATGGTGGGCGTGCTGCTCGTGGTCTTCACCACCAGCTTCCCCATGCTCCTCGCCGGATTCCTGGTCACGGGAGTCAGCGTAGGTGTGGGAGTGCCGGCATCGTGGACCTATATCTCTGAGAGTTCGGAGATAGGCAACCGAGGCCGAAACATCGGCATCTCGCAGATGGCGTGGGGCATCGGACCGCTCATCATCCTGCTCCTGGGATGGTTTCTCGCTCCGCCTACCAACAATGCCGAGGCAGGCTTCATGTTCCCCCTCGTCAGCCAGTCGGCAGTTCAGATTCTGGGTGATGCCGCCTCGCAGGACGCCATCAACGTGTTCAGCTCCCGCATTGTCTTCGCCTCCCTCTTCGTGGTGGCACTGATAGCCTGGCTGCTTCAGCGCCAGCTCGACGAGTCGGCAGAATGGAAGGCCACGCAGTCGCAGCAGACCGCAGATCAGCCGTCAGGCAAGAAGAGCGTCTTCGCCTCCTTCGGCACCCTGTTCTCCAACAAGGTCAACGTGCGCACGATGCTTTTCCTTGCCGGAATGTATCTCACCTGGAACCTCGTCAGTTCGGTGATGGGCTTCTTCCAGCAGCATATCTACGAGACGGCAGGCGGACTTTCAAACGGCGAGGCAAACATGCTCTCAGCCGGACAGTGGGTGATAATAATCTTCATGACCTTCGTGTTCTCGATGCTCGTAGACAAGGTGAACCAGCGCCTGCTCTATATCGTTGGCGTGGGCTCTGCAGTACTGGCTTGGGTGATGATAGTCACTGTGGGCATCGGCAGCATGTCGGGCCTGCTCTTCTTCACCCTGCTCTGGGGCATCCAGGGCGGAATCTCCGTGCAGGGTTTCTATGCGCTGTGGGCATCCGAACTGTTCCCGGCCAAATACCGTGCCGCCGCCCAGGGTGTGATGTTCTTCATGGTGCGCGGACTTTCGGCAGCCTGGGGACTGGTGTTTGTGAATATCTATGGCGAGGAAGGCGAGGGATTCACCCTTGCCGCCTATCTGATGATGGCGCTTCTCGTGGTGTCGCTTCTCATCGGAGCCATCTGGACCCCCAAGACCCGCGGCAAGTCGCTGGAGCAGATTACGGAAGAAAGATACGGAAAAGAAATATAATACAACGATATGGACAACAAGGCAACATGGATATGGTATCCCGGCGACTTTGAGGTGTGGCTCGGCAACAAGTTCAACAACCGCCGCACGGAGCGCGGAGCGATGTTTCCGCCGTTCTGGAAGCAAGACAGCCATTACGTCACAGTGGAGTTCTCCACCGCCGTGAGCCTCGACAAGGCAGAGACGATAACGATAGCCGCAGAGGGAGATTTCAATTTCATGCTCGACGGCAAGCTGCAGTTCGGCATGCCCGGCAGGTTCACCGTGCCGGCAGGCGACCACCGTCTCAACTTTAAGGTTCACAACCAGTCGGTGCCGCCAGCCCTCTACGTGAAGGGCAGGACGATAAAGAGCGGCAACACATGGCTCGCCACCTATGAAGACAAGATATGGATAGACGAGAATGGCGTTGCCCACGGCTCTGGAATCTACGTGCCCGCCGCGTCGTGGACCTTCGACAATATCGACACCCCGCCCTCGTCATACAGTCTGGAGAGAACGGAGATGCAGCCCGTTGGCGAAGAGCAGACGGGCAAGAACAAATGGCTGTTTGATTTCGGAATCGAAACCTTCGGCTATGTCAGGCTCAAGGGCGTGACAGGCATGGGAATATTGAACATATACTATGGCGAGAGCCGTGAGGAAGCCCTCGACATGGACCGCTGCGAAACCCTCGACCGCCTGGACCTCCGCGCCAACAGGTTTGCCGAGGAAGAGGTGGAGATAGTGCTCGATGACAGCAAGGCGTTCCGCTACGTGATGGTGGAGGCAAAGGGGATGATAACATTCTCTGATGTGGCGATGGACTATGAATATTCGGCGTTCAGCCACAAGAAGAGCGGTTCGTTCAGATGCGACGACCGCCGGCTCAACAAGATATGGCAGGTGGCGGCATACACCATGGACCTCACCACACGCGAGTTCTTCGTGGATGGCATAAAGCGCGACCGCTGGACATGGTCGGGCGACGCCATACAGTCGTATCTCATGAACTACTATCTGCGCTTCGATACCGACTGCGTGCGCCGCACCATCCGTCAGCTCAGAGGCAAAGACCCAGTTACGGCACATGTCAACACCATCATGGACTACACGTTCTATTGGTTCAAGTCGGTGCTCGATTTCTATCAGTACACCGGCGACATCCGTTTCGTCAGAGAGATATACCCCAGGATGCAGACCCTCATGCAGTATGTCATCGGCAGACTCAATCCCGAGGGGATGGCAGAGGGAAAGGAAGACGACTGGATATTCGTTGACTGGGTGGACTTCCCTATGCACAAGCGCGGCACACTCTGTTTCGAACAGATACTGCTCTGCAAGGCATTCCAGACCATGCACACCTGTGCCGAGGTGCTCCGCGACAACCCGTTGCAGAATCCTCCGCAAGGCAGCATCACCACCGCTGAATACGCCAAGGATGCCGACCGCTACGGAAAGCTCGCCGCCGACCTCAAGGCAAAGCTCAAGCCCACCTTCTGGGACGACAGCCGCAGCGCCTTCATGCACGCCATAGAGGATGGCAGGATGAACCGTGACATCACGGCATTCCCAAATATGTTCGCTATAATATATGATATGGTGGACGACGATGACAAGCGCCGGATAATGGACTCCGTGATGCTGAATTCCGACATCGAGCCCATCACCACGCCATATATGCGCTTCTATGAACTCGAGGCGATGTGCCGGATGGGATATCAGGAGCGTGTGCTGCCCGAGATTCTCGGCTATTGGGGAGGAATGATAGGCGAGGGAGCCACCAGCTTCTGGGAGAAATACAATCCCGCCGATGAAGGGGCAGAAC
This sequence comes from Prevotella sp. CAG:592, assembly GCF_000436015.1. Lineage (NCBI taxonomy): Bacteria > Pseudomonadati > Bacteroidota > Bacteroidia > Bacteroidales > Prevotellaceae > Prevotella > Prevotella sp. CAG:592. Next base: position 8,086 of record NZ_FR892633.1, read on the forward strand.
ATCTCGCCATGTATGGCCGCCCCTACGGCAAGAGCCTCTGCCACGCCTGGGGAGCCAGTCCGATATATCTCATAGGCAGATATTTCCTCGGCGTAAGTCCCACCAAACCCGGTTATGCGGAATATGAGGTGCGCCCCGTGCTCGGCGGACTGAAACGGATGCAGGGCAGCGTGCCCACACCGTTCGGAGAAGTCAGAGTGAAGATGGATGCCACCAGTGTCAGCGTGAAGAGCGATGGCGGAAAAGGCGTCCTCGTATTGGGAGACAGAAAATACGACATCCCCGTGGGCAAGGAGCTCCGCATAGACCGTTTCTGAGGACGGCTATGGAGGAAAAGCCGCCTTCAGCGGAAATCGGAAGAAAACGACTTTTTTGAACAATGGACAATCTGGTAACGTGACACACGTGCCACACCCAACTAAAACAGATATGACAAGCAAAACGATATTAGCATTCGCTGCCGCTGTGGCATTCGCCTCATGCGGACACAACGACACATTGGTGAAGACAACGGTACAGTCGCCACAGACCGACTATGCCGCTACCCTCATCGCCAACAATATAAAGGCTATGCCCAAAGGCTATAGCATCAGCATCGGTATTTCCGGCGACACCGTGGGGAAACCGGCAGAAGGATTCTCGCTGCAGCGCAAGGGAAAGAAAATCAGCATCATCGGCAACGATGCCTCGGGAGCCATCTACGGTGCCAACCGTCTCGTGGAATATTTCAGGATGAACAACTCCCTCGAAATACCCTACACCATCGTTGACGCACCCGAGATGAAGCTCCGCGGAGCATGCGTGGGACTGCAGAAGACCGTGTATCTGCCTGGCCACAAAGTATATGAATACCCGTATACGCCAGAGAATTTCCCGTGGTTCTACGACAAGGAGCTGTGGGTGAAATACCTCGACATGCTCGCCGCCGACAATATGAACGCCGTGTTCCTGTGGAACGGCCACCCCTTCGCCTCGCTCGTGAAGCTCAAGGACTATCCCTTCGCACCCGAAGTGGACGACGCCACGATGCGGAAAAACCAGGAGATGTTCTCCTTCCTCACCCAGGAGGCAGGCAAGCGAGGCATACGCGTGATACAGATGTTCTACAACATCATAGTGTCGAAACCTTTCGCTGACCACTACGGCATAAAGACACAAGACCGCAACCGCCCCATCACACCGCTCATCGCCGACTACACACGCAAGAGCATAGCGGCATTCATAGAGAACTATCCCAATGTGGGCTTCCTGGTGTGTCTGGGAGAGGCGATGTCGGGAGTCGACACCGACATAAAATGGATGAACGAGACCATCATTCCCGGCATCAAAGACGGACTGAAGGCTTCGGGACGCACCGACGAACCGCCAATCATCCTGAGATCACACGACACCGACGGACCGCGAGTGCTACACGAGGCGCTGCCGCTATACAAGAACATCTATACGATGAGCAAATACACCGGCGAGTCGCTCACTACCTATCAGCCACAAGGACCATGGGCTGAGACCCACCGCCAGCTCGCCGCTGCAGCACCCGTGCATATCAGCAACGTGCATATCCTCGCCAACCTCGAACCGTGGCGGTGGAGCTCACCGACGTTCATAGAGAAAACCGTGCAGGCGATGCACAACGTGCACCACGCCAACGGACTACATCTCTATCCGCAGGCAAACTACTGGGACTGGCCATACACCGCCGACAAGCTGCCCGACGGAAAGAGGGAGCTGCAGATAGACCGCGACTGGATGTGGTATCAGGCATGGGGACGATACTCATGGAACTGCCACCGCGGAGAAGACAAGACATTCTGGAAGAAGACCCTGGCAGAATACTACGGCACCGACACGCTGACCGCCGGCCGCATCATAGAGGCGTATGACCAGAGCGGAGAGATAGCACCCAAGCTGCTGCGACGCTTCGGCATCACAGAGGGCAACCGCCAGTGTCTGCTGCTCGGAATGAAGATGAGCCAGCTCGTCAACCCATACAAATACACCATCTATCCGGGATTCTATGAGAGCTGCGGACCTACGGGCGAGAAACTCATAGAATATGTGGAGAAGGAATGGAAACACGAGAAACACGTGGGAGAACTGCCTCTCGACATCGTGGACCAGTGTGTGGCACACGGCGAAAAGGCACAGGAGGCGCTGAAGGGACTCGCGGCAAGCGTGACGAAGAACAGGGACGAATTCCTCAGACTCGCCAACGACATCGACTGCTACAGCGACTTCGCCCGTTCGTTCCGCTACAAGGTGCTTGCCGCCGAGCAGGTGCTCAACTACAAATGGACGAAAGACGCCGGCTATCTCAAGAAAGCCGTGCCGCTCCTCGAACAGAGCGACAGCTGCTATATGGCACTCGTGGACAAGACCCGCGACACATACTACAACGCCAACAGCATGCTCACCTCGCAGCGCCGCATCCCAGTGGGAGGCGACGGCGGAAAATACAGCACATGGCAGGAGATGATGCCCGTGTATCAGCAGGAACTCGACAACCTGAAGAAGAACATCGCCAGTCTCACATCCACCGACAAGACAGCCACACGCCGCGAGAATATAGCCAAGCTGAATGATGCGCTGACGGGCAAGGGCAACGCCAAGAAGGGCGAAGTGACGCTCCTGAGCGACTACCCCGTGGTGACGCTGAAGAAGGGCGCACGCCTCTTTGCCGGTCGCGATGAGGCTGTGGACACGCTGGCAACAGAACTGCAGGGAATGAAGGCACTGGTGCTCAACCGCGACACGGCACGCATCAAGGGCATCTCGGTGGAGTTCACCGCCACGAAGCCTGTGAAACTCCTCGTGGGATTCTTCGTTGACGACCAGACAAAATTCGCCCGTCCGCCGAAACTCGAAACCGACGCTACCGGAAACGAATACGGACAGGCAGAGCCAGTGATAAGCAACGCACTGATAATGACCACAATGCCGATAGCCAACATCCACGCCTACAGCTTCCCTGCCGGTCACCATGTGATAAACCTGCCCAAGGGAATAATAATGGTGGCAGGATTCACTGACAGCGAGCTGAAGATACGCGACGCCAAACTCAACGGCGCAGGAACGGAAGTGGACTGGCTGTTCATGTAACCCCGACAAACGGCCATTGTAACCCCAAACGGCAATCAGGCAAATATAGAATTCAAAACGGATTATGAAACGAATATATCTTATAATATCCCTCTGCCTCCTGCTCACTGTCAGCGCAGCAGCCCAGCGCCGCGGCAAGCGCCGCACGGCAGCCAAGGCGGCGGCAGTGACGCAGCAGGAGATGCAGCGTATCTACGAGACCGTGAAGACGCCATACAAATACGGAATGGTGGTGGCACCGGCCGACAACGGCCACAAGATAGACTGTCCGACGGTGTTCCGCAAGGACGGCAAGTGGTTTATGACCTACGTGTGCTACAACGGCAAAGGCGGCACCGACGGCAGAGGCTACGAGACATGGATTGCCACCAGCAGCGACCTGCTCCACTGGCAGACACTCGGCAGAGTGCTCGAATACGGAAGCGGCGACGAATGGGACAGAAACCAGCGCGGAGGATTCCCGGCGCTCGTAGACTACACCTGGGGCGGCTCCTATGAGATAGAGCGATACAAGGGACGCTACTGGATGACATACATCGGAGGAGAGGGCACCGGCTATGAGGCGGTGAACGCTCCGCTGAGCATCGGACTGGCCTCGACGAAGCTCGACGTGACGAAGGCTCACCCTTGGGAGACGGCAGGCAAGCCGGTGATGTCGTACAAAGACAAGAACGCCCAGTGGTGGGAATACATGACACAGTATAAGAGCACGGTGTATCGTGTGGACAAGAAACTCTTCGGCTATCCCTTCATGATGTATTACAACGCCGGAGGAAAAAACGCCACACATCCCAAAGGCGAGCGCATCGGAGTGGCTTTCTCACACGACATGAAGAAATGGACACGCTACAAGGCTAACCCCATCTTTGCCCACGACACCGACGGCACCATAACAGGCGACGCGCAGATAGTGAAGATGGGAAACATCTACGTGATGTTCTATTTCTCTGCCTTCAACCCCACCCGCGAATACAACGCCTACAACACCTTCGCCGCAAGCCGCGACATGATACACTGGTATGACTGGCAGGGAGCCGACCTCATCGTGCCGTCGAAACCATACGACGAGATGTTCGCCCACAAGAGCTATGTGGTGGAACACGACGGAGTGGTGTATCATTTCTATTGCGCCGTGAACAACAGCGGACAGCGGGGCATCGCCGTGGCTACGAGCCGTCCGATGGGAAAGAGCGAAATCTCATTCCCGACGCCGGACCCAGTGGGCAAACGCACCACTGTGGGCCTGAACGACAGTTGGCAGATAACCTTCGGTGGAGAGACCTTCACCAAAGACATACCCTTCAACCTCGACGACTATTACGGAGCGCTGCAGAAGGAACACGGCAACCTGCACGGCAAGGCGGTGTTCCGCAAAGCGTTCACAGCTCCCGATCTGGAAGGCAAGGAGTATTTCCTGAGATTCGAGGGAGTGGGCACATATTGCGACATACTGCTCAACGGCAAGAAGCTCGGCACCTACGACATCGGACGTACCACCGAGACGATAGACATCACGCAGAGCGTGGCGAGGGGAAAGGAGAACAGTCTTGAGGTGCGCGTGTCGCATCCCAAAGGCATCACCGACATGCCGTGGGTATGCGGTGGATGCAGTTCGGAATGGGGATTCAGCGAGGGATCGCAGCCCTTCGGCATCTTCCGTCCGGTTGTGATGGAGATAACCGACAAGGTGCGCATAGAGCCGTTCGGAGTGCATGTGTGGTCGAACCAGGCATGCGACAGTATCTTCGTCGACACCGAGGTGAAGAACTACGGAGAGGAGGCAGCCACCTTCAAGTTGATAAACAAGCTCTCGGAGAAGAGCGGCAAGCAGACCCTGCGCCTGACCGACGAGGTGACGCTGCAGCCGGGAGAGGTGAAGACCGTGCACCAGCAGGCAGCGATACAGAATCCGCGGCGCTGGACGATGGAGAAGCCGTATCTCTACAACCTCAACACCATGATAAAGCGAGGCGGAAAGGCCACCGACGACCTGCTGACGCCGTTCGGATTCCGCAGCATATCATGGCCGCTGACGAGAGGCGACGGCGACAAACGCTTCTATCTCAACGGCAAACCGGAGTTCATCAACGGCGTGTGTGAGTATGAACACCTGTTCGGACAGAGCCACGCCTTCAGCGACGAGCAGATAGAGGCGAGGATGAAGGAGGTGATGACCACGGGCTTCAACGCCTTCCGCGACGCACACCAGCCACACAACCTGCTCTACAAGAAGATAATCGACGAGAACGGCATACTGTGGTGGCCGCAGTTCTCGGCACATATATGGTATGACACGCCACAGTTCAAGGAGAGCTTCAAGCGCCACCTCATACAATGGGTGAAGGAGCGCCGCAACTCTCCGTCGGTAATCCTGTGGGGACTGCAGAACGAGAGCACCATACCGGCGGAATTCGCCAAGGAATGCTCCGACATCATACGCCGCCTCGACCCCACATGCGGAACGCAGCGCCTCGTGACCACCTGCAACGGAGGCGAGGGGACAGACTGGAACGTGGTGCAGAACTGGAGCGGCACGTATGGCGGAAAGCTCGAAGACTACGCCAAGGAACTCTCGCGCGACGACCAGCTTCTCAACGGAGAATACGGAGCGTGGCGCACACTTGGCAACCACTCGGGAGAACGATATACGGAAGAGAATCAGTGTGACATACTGGAGCGCAAGGTGCAGCTGGCAGAGAGCGTGAAGGACAGTGTGTGCGGACAGTTCCTCTGGACCCTGCAGAGCCACGACAATCCCGGACGCCGACAGCCGGAGGAGGGCTTCAGGATGATAGACAAGGTGGGACCCTTCAACCACAAGGGACTGATATCCACATGGGAGCAGCCGGGCGACGCATTCTATATGTATAAGTCACACTACGTGTCTGCCGACAAGGAACCGCTGGTGTATATCGTGCCGGCGATACATGCCGACAGCATCGGCGGAAAGAAAGAGGAAGGCGACAGCATGGCAAAGGCAACTCTCGACAGTGTGAGGGTTTACAGCAACTGCGACCGTGTGACGCTGAGCTGCGGACAGTGGAGCCAGACCAAGGAGCGCGACATCAAGGGCAACACCAC
>NZ_FR892633.1:14310-23811 GCF_000436015.1 Prevotella sp. CAG:592
GGGCGGCGACGCCCTCGTGGCACGCGGATACTGCAAAGACCGTCTGGTGAGCTGCGACTCCCTCGCCATGCCTTCGTATAACGCATGGAACGAGGATATCATAAAGCCTGCCAACGGATACAACTACATAGCGCGCATAAACTGTGGCGGCGACGACTATGTGGACAGCTACGGACTGACCTGGCAGCAGGACAACAGCAGCTGGTCATCGTCGTGGGGCGACGGGTTCAAGAAGGAGACCAGCCCCTATCAGGCGAGCCAGACGTATAATCCGCTGATGTTCGCATCGCCGCTCTTCCGCAGTTCGCGATTCGGCAGACACCGTCTGTCGTACACCATACCGGCGCAGCCCGGCGACTATCGCGTGGAACTCTATTTCATCGAGCCTTGGTGGGGCAGGGGAGAGTCGGCGACTACCGATTATGAGGGCTTGCGACTCTTTGATGTGGCGGTGAACGACACCACACGAATCCGTAACCTCGATCTCTGGGCACAGGCGCGCTACGGCAGACCATACAAGCGGGTGCTGAATGTTCACAACGAGGGCAAGGAGATACGTATCGACTTCCCGAAGGTGAATGCCGGACAGGCTGTCATCTCTGCCATCGCCGTGGCGACCGAAAACCACGACGTGAAGCCGGTGGAGAAGAAACCGAAGAAGGAGAGCAAGACGATGTGGGCAGACTTCGAGAAAGAGACCTATGCCGCCACACCCGACAGTCTGCTGCCGCCGAAGACCAGCAGTGCCATCACCGCAGAGGGAATTCTGCACAAGGGAACGATGACGTTTGAATACAACGTGGGTGTGGCAAAGGTGTATGCCTTGAGATTCCGCTACTACAATCCTGAGAAGGAGCGCACGCTCCACGTGAAGATAACCGACCTCAACGGTGTGGTATACAAGGAAGACGACATCACCTTCGTGAAGACTCCGGAGAAGAAGACCAAGCGCCGCAACACGAGCATCACCACTGGTTCGCAGACCAATGCCGGCAGCTATAAGGTGACTCTCACGGGCGACGGCATCGACAGGATGCTCTTCGAGAAACTGACGATAGAATAGAATATCTGGGTGTGAAGAAGCACAGAAAACAGAATCGCTCAAACATTATGTCTTGAAAACAATATTGTTCAAAGCATAATGTTTGAGCGATTTTTTTGTTTTTATTATCCCTAACAGGGCTTCAGGGCTTGTCCGGGTTTTGTCTTTCAGAAGAGCGACTTTATCACCAATGGGTTATAAGAACTTGATTTGTCTTTCAGAAGAGAGGTCTTATCCGTCGTCGGGCATTCCGCCCCGGCGATACACCTTCAGTTCCATCCTCTTGGAGTCGGTTTTCAGATGGTTGTATGCCTTGCGGATGTTCTTGTATATGTTCTTGTTGAGCGATGCCACATAATCCTCATGACTTTCAAATCCGTCGAGCGGCACATGATAGCTCGTGCGCTCCTTCAGTTCGCCGCCAATTCTCTTCATCACGCCGGCGAAGGGAGCCGCCATAGGCACATCGGCAAAGCTGATCTTCATCCCCTTGAGTGCCGTCTCGATATATCCGGCGATGGCAGCCGTCATCTCCCCGTCCCACTCCCCTGTGTAGGGGCAGCTGATGTTGAGCACTCCCGCCACTCTGCATGAGGGAATCCTCACCTTCTTCGACAGTCGTGTCACCAGTGTGGGTATGATGGCGAACGGTCTGCCGTCGAGTCTCACCAGATGGTAGCGCATCGCAGAGGCAAACTTGCCGAAGCCCCTGGTGGTGTGGCGGAACAGGAATTCGTTCCATTCGTAAGTCTGATAATATGTGTATTCAACGTATCTGACGCCGTTCTCCTCCGCTTTCCTGTCGAGTTCGGTCCATTCCGTTTTGATTTCGTTGATATCGTTGTGGCTGCTGAATGATAATAATCCTTTTGGCATAGTGTGGTTTTGCTGATTGTACCCAAATGGTTTGATGACCGATTGGGACTTGATGATGTGTCATTTTTCGTAGGCAGGTGCAAAAGTAATGAATAAAAACAGAATAATATGCAATATGTCCAAATAAGTGGCGGCGAAAATATTTCATCATCACTATAAGGGCTGTTGTATCTCATATTTGACATTGGGGGGATTGAAAATAGTGGCAACTTTTTGAAATGCCGGAAAAACTTCGTAAATTAGCGGCGGAAACAAAAAAGAGCAGAATGTTATGAGTGAAATTGTGAATTGTTATCCTGTGGGCATCCAGACTTTCAGAAATATCCGTGAAGGCGAATATCTGTATGTCGACAAAACCGGCTACATCGCAGACTTCAGAAGGAAAAAGATGAAATACGTTTTTCTGAACCGTCCCCGGCGGTTTGGCAAGTCACTCTTTGCCTCTACGCTTCATTCTTATTTCGCTGGTGATAAAGAACTGTTCAATGGGCTTGCCATTGCAGAATATGAGAAAGAGTGGGCGAGCCATCCTGTGTTTCATTTCGACATGAGCGGTGCAAAACATTTTGATGCGGAGTCGCTTGTGAAATACCTTGACTGGCTTCTGAAGCCTTATGAGCAGGAATATGGACTGTCTGCCGATGGTGGGGAGCCTAATACGAGGATGGCAGACCTGGTGAGGAAGGCTTATGCGCAGACAAACAGGAAAGCCGTGGTCATCATCGACGAGTATGATGCCCCTTTGCTTGATGTAGTGCATGAGAAGGAGAATCTTGTCACCCTGCGCAAGATAATGCAGAATTTCTACAGCCCTCTCAAAATGCTCGACCCATACCTTGAGTTCGTCTTTATCACGGGAATAACGAAATTCTCCCAGCTCAGCATCTTCAGCGAGTTGAACAATCTCGACAATATCAGCATGCTCAACCAGTATTCTGCCATCTGCGGAATTAGCATGACGGAGCTAACTACTGTTATGAAGCCCGATGTGGAAGGACTTGCCAAGGCTCTTCATCTCACGTATGAAAAGACTCTTGAGGCATTGCGGCAATATTACGACGGTTATCATTTCAGTGAAAAATCAGAAGATATTTTCAATCCGTTTAGTGTGATAAAATCCTTGAACGGACAGGACATTTCGTCTTATTGGTTCGGTTCCGGCACGCCGACATTCCTTCTCAAACAGCTCGACAGATTCAATGTCAATCTCTCGTCGTTGGAGGAACAGGATGTCACGCTTGATTCATTCGACCGTTCTCCGGAGGAAATGACGGATGCATTGCCGCTGCTCTATCAGAGCGGCTATCTCACTATAAAGAAGTATGACCCGATATTCAAGGAATACACCCTTGGCATTCCTAACAAGGAAGTTCGCGACGGACTGCTTTTCTCTATGGTTCCGCATTATCTGAATCCGCGCCGCACCGACAATGATGCTTTCCTCCTTGGTTTCTGCAAGGCTGTGTTCCGCGGTGATATAGATAAGGCATTGGAGTGTATGCGCATCTATATGGCAACCATCCCATATGACCTTGAGAACCATACGGAGAAGCATTTCCAGACCATATTCTATCTTATGTTCAGTTTCTTGAACATATATATCAAGACAGAGGTGAAGAGTGCTGTCGGTAGGGCAGATGCCGTGATGTATATGCCTGACACGGTGTATGTCTTCGAATTGAAGGTAGACAAAAGTGCCGATGAGGCTCTGCGTCAGATTGATGAGCGTGGCTATATGATACCATATCAATCATCCGGCAGACATCTTGTTAAAATAGGCATAAGTTTCGACAGCAAGACCCGGACGATTTCGGATTGGAAAATCTGCAAGTAGGCATTCGTGGCAGAATGGTTGGGAATCCCGAAACAGGGGGATGTGATATTTAGGGATTTCCATTTCGTGGCTTTGCGACTTTGAATCAGTTAAGAACCCAATTGTTTTTCAAAACATATAGATGACATTTATAAAGAAAATCCACATCTTGTTGTCGGCATTGAGTCTGGCTGCTGCGGCACCCGCCACTTTGTCGGCACAAAACAATTTCCAGTTGGTTGAGGAGAGCATGAGCAATTCGGACAACACACCGGCTCCCGTATATCCGGTGCCGAGCGACCGTCAGCTCAAATGGAACGAAACGGAATTCTACGCTTTCTTCCACTACGGCATGAACACCTATACCAACCAGGAATGGGGGACAGGCATGGAGCGTGAGACAGTATTCGCACCGACACAGAAACCCGACCCGAAGCAGTGGCTTGAGGTGGCAAAGAAGGCTCATATGAAGGGTGGCATCGCCGTGGTGAAGCATCACGACGGCTTCTGCCTATGGCCTACAGCAACGACAGAGCACTGCACACGCAACTCTTCCGGCTACGGAAAGGATGTAGACATCCCGAAGGACTTTGCCGATGCCGCACGCGAGCTCAACATGAAATACGGCTTCTATGTCTCTCCGTGGGACCTGTCGAGTCCGTATTGGGGCAAGAAAGACAGCAACGGCAACTATACCGACGAGTATGCAAGGCTCGTGTTCCTGCCTCAGTGTGCAGAGCTTGCACAGTATGGTAAAGACCAGTTTGAGATGTGGTTCGACGGCGCTACCGGTGGCGACTATGCAGGCGGTTATGGCAGCTACACCACTTCGGAGAAACGCACCATCGACAACTCGCAGACATACTACGACATTCCCAACCTCCGCGACTCTATCCACAATCTCCTTCCCGACGTCGTAATGTGGGGCGTTGGCGACGAGGTACGCTGGATAGGCAACGAGAACGGCTATTCAGGACAGACATGCTGGTCAATGGGCGACGGCGAGACGGGCAGTGAATACGCATGGATGTGGGCAGCCGGCGAGAGCGACGCCAGATCTACAAAAGGCTGGTTCTGGGACTCAAACCTGGACAACGAGGTGAAGACTGCCGAGACTCTCTTCAAGATGTATCTTGAGACAGTAGGCCGTAACGCCACCTTGCTGCTCAACCTCCCGCCAAATCGCGCCGGCCTTATCGACGACTCTGTTGCAGAACAGATGGAGGCACTCGGCGACTTGCTCGACAAGCGCCTCGGCACCGATCTCGCAAAGAGCGCTACCGTGACAGCCGACTGCACCCGCGAGGCTATGGGCAACGGCAACTACGAAGCCAGGAATCTGATTGACGGAAACAAAGACACATATTGGGCAACTCCCGACGGCAGTAAGAAGGCTGTCATCGAACTCAAGTGGGACACGCCGCAGACAGTGCGCTACGTTTCGCTCATGGAGTATATCAAGCTCGGACAGCGCATCAAGAAGTTTAAGATCGAGACAAGTGAAGACGGAGTGACATTCACCAAGCGCGGTGGCAATCAGGCAACGACAACCGTGGGTTACAAGCGCATCATCCCACTCAACGGCTCAACGGCAGAATACTCTACAGACGGCTATATGGCAAAGGCTATACGCATCACCATCGAGAACTCAAGGTCTTGTCCGCTGCTCCACACAATAGAAGTGTTCTAAAACTGCACAGGCTGTCTCTGGAATACTACATTAAAGCGGTATGATGACCATTTTGGCTAATACTTATTCCATCAAGCAAAAAGCAAAGAAACAATGAACATAAAGAAATATATCTGCCTTGCGGGCCTCATTCTTCCTGTCGTCGCTATGGCGCAACAGGACAAGACACTCTGTGACTTCGAGACTCCGGAGAGCTACGTGAGTGTGCGTGCATACGACACATGTCCTATATCCCCCTTCAACCTCAACAGACTCAAGGGTAATGTGCAGGTGGTTGACAACGACCTCAACGAAGTGGACTCCGATTTGGGTTACGCTCCTGATGAATCGGCAAAGATTCTCGGCGTGCAGCGCTCACGCTACGGCAGCAACACCTTCGGCGCTCTCGTAGAACTGAAGGAGCCGTTCGCTCTTGAAAAAAAGACACAATACATACACGTGAAGATCAGCTCCACCCGTTACACCCAGTTTATGCTCATCGGTCTGGGCAACCGCGACGACCGTCCTTGGCAGCCGGCAACGACAGAGCAGTTCTGGAGCCTGCCCACAAAAATCGGTACGGCAGGCAAATGGAAGGACGTGGTGTTCCCGGTCACGGGAGCCAAGGGCGTCACTATCAAGAGCCTCCTCGTTGTAGTAGACCGTCAGTCGCCTCACGACCAGAAGAGCGACTTCGCCGTATTCATCGATGATATCATCCTCAGCAGCAAGGTCGCTCCGTTCTTCTCAAAACCGGTTTACCCGATCAACTACAACAAGACGACAGCCCACACACGTGCCGACCGCTACATCAAGTCTGTTGGCCTCGGTTCGCAGACCGCAGCAGTAAACCAGGACACGGACAAGAAACTCTACATCAAGAACCTCGACGACATCTTCCTTGCCAGACCAGGCGAGACGGTCACGCCTGATATCAGTTGGAAAGGCGAGCGTATGCATGGGTATGCTTACCTCGACAAGGGTAACGACGGCAAGTTCAACGTTGATTACACCGACACCGGCATCACCGACAACAAGGACCTCGTAGCGTTTTCTTACTATAAGGGCGAGGACAGCAAGGGCGGTACGGCAAGCGACGACTGCGGCGTGGCAATGCCTTCGTTCAGGATTGCAGAAGACCAGACACCGGGCATCTATCGAATGCGGTACAAAGTGGACTGGGACAACGCAGACCCCGGCGGCAGCACCACAACAGACAACAATATCTCGGACAACGGCGGAGGCATCGTTGACGTGCTCGTAAACATCCACGCTGACGAGGTGGATATCTACCGCGCTGTTGAGGATAACGGCGGTGGTCTGAACGGTGAGATTCTCCTCTCCAACGGCAAGCCGGTGACAGGACAGACCACTCCCTTCGGTCGGTCATTCAAGATAAAGACCCAGCCGGCAGAAGGCTTCCTGCTCGACTACGTGAAGATTCGCCATGGCTACAATCTTGAGGGGGCGAACATGCTGAATGAGAATCCGCAGTGGAAGGAATACACAGTGCAGGCTTCACAATTCGTCAACGGTGAGTATACCATCCCTGCCGACTGCGTAGATGGCAATATCCGTTTCGTGCCGTACTTCAAGAGCAAGCCTTCAGGCGTTGACAGTCCTACACCAGCGACATTCACCGTGAAGGCTGGCAAGGGCGAGATCGTTCTCAACGCCGAAGTGGCTACGAGAGTGGAGATCGTAAACCTTCAGGGCAGCTTGTTGTTCAGCGGCACAATTGAAGGCTCACGCACAATCTGCGTTCACCAGGGCGTCTACATCGTTAACGGCGAGAAAATTCTCGTGTGGTGATATGATATTCACTCAGAATATAATCGAAACGCCATAACGAATCACATAGGTCAGAATTTCCCCCACGGCGTGGGGAATAGAACCCCCTAATGTGGGGTTTCCTTCCCCACGCCGTGGGGGAAAATTTCGTGTATATGGTTTAGCCCCAAATCTGTCGTTTGGACTTGTAGGGATTCTGTTGTTGTTCTTGCATAGAGGATTTTTGTTGGGTTAAGACTAAATAAGTAGGTTTCACTTCCTTTAATTTTGTGTTTAAAAGTAATTGGATTATCTTTGCATAAGATAAGCTGCGGCTCGGCAATAAATCTCAAATAACATTTGGATTATATTGCTCTCGCCTTGCATTATCTTTGCATAAGATAAGCTGCGGCTCGGCATAAGAAAAGCTGTATAGACAACTAAAAACCATTATCGTTATGGCAGAGAATAAATACATACGTTTTGACTGGGCAATGAAACGCCTGCTCAGACAAAAGGCAAACTTCGGAATTCTGGAAGGATTGCTCACTACGCTGCTTGGAATGAAAATAAAAATTAGGCAAATGCTTGAGAGTGAAGGTAATCAGGATGATGAGAACGACAAATATAATCGTGTGGACATGCTTGCTGAGAACGACAAGGGTGAACTGTTTCTCATTGAGGTGCAGAACAACACGGAATACGCATATTTCCAGCGTATGCTTTTCGGTACGTCTAAGCTCGTGACGGAATATATAAAGAAAGGCCAAGGCTACGAGAACGTCCGAAAGGTGTATAGCGTGAATATCGTTTATTTCTCGCTTGGAAAAGGCACCGACATCGTATACCACGGCAAAACGGAATTCCGTGGCATACACAATGGCGATCTGCTTGAACTCAGTCCGTTCCAAAGACAGAAATTCAATGTGGACGAAGTAAGCGACCTGTATCCTGAATATTACATCTTGAAGGTGAACGACTTCAACCGAGTGGCGAAAAGCTCCATAGAAGAATGGGCATATTATCTGAATACAGGTGATGTGCCTAAGGGAGCCAAAGCACCTGGTATGGAAGAAGTGAAGGAACAACTCAAGGTGGACCGCATGAGCAAGGCTGAACGCTCTGCTTATTACAAGCATCTCGACAATATCGTGATACTCCGCGACAATATCTATACGGAGCGTGAGGAAGGCAGACTTGAAGGTCGTGCAGAAGGTCGTGAGGAAGAACGCAGGCAGAATGCAAGAAGAATGAAAGACTTGGGACTGCCGGCAGAGACGATTTCTACTGTCACCGGACTCACTCTGGAAGAGGTGGCAGAACTGTGATTGCCCTTGTTATTCAGGCATCACATATATTAACGCATTACGCACAATGGCAAAGATGAATATACATATCGACTATACGGCGAACAGGACCACGGGAGTCCTGCTCGGACTCGTCTTTGCCCTCACGCTGCTGTTCGTGGCACTGGAATGGAGAAGCGGCGGACCGCAGATGTTTGACGACATGGATGTTGACTCCGACCCGTCGTTCGACCCGGAACTGCTGGCGCGGCAGCAACAGAAAGACATGATAGCATATCTGAAGCCGGGAACAACGCCGAAGGCGGTGACGGATAAGATAAAGGCGGTGGACGAACAACCGCAGACGGAGATGCCCACGAAGATGGACCAGCCGAACGGAGATGCCGACGATGGCAAAGGAGTGGGCAACGCCGGACAGGCTGCCGACGNAACGCCGGACAGGCTGCCGACGACAGCAGCAACGAGACAACGGCACAGGCTCCCGTGGCAACCGACATGAACGACAATCCGCTCAACTTCAGGATTGTGGAGAAACTGCCCGAATTCCCCGGCGGAATGGTGGAGTTCATGAAGTGGATAACCAGCAACCTGCGCTACCCGCAGGCGGCGCGCGACCAGAAGATACAAGGCAAAGTGGTGGTGGGATTCATCATCGGCAAAGACGGAACCGTGTCGGAGCTGAAGGTGGTGCATAAGGCAGACCCGCTGCTCGACGCCGAAGCACTGAGGGTGCTCAGGAGAATGCCGAAGTGGAAGCCCGGCGAGGACAAGGGCAAACCTTGTCTCACATATTTCTGCATACCAGTGAACTTCGTGCTCTGATAATGGCATGAAGAAGATGTCGGCATGAAGGAGAAACCTTGGTCTGAGGGGATGCCCCTGCGAAGATACATACATAACGGAATAGAAAACATAACACATAACTGTAATGCAAAAAATGCAAAGACTATTGGGCAGCATGCTCATTATCATCAGTCTTGTCTTGGCAGCTCCGGCAGATGCCGCCGCACAAGACAAGGCGACA
>NZ_FR892633.1:23889-33935 GCF_000436015.1 Prevotella sp. CAG:592
CGCGAAATCAAAAACCGCTGCGGATAATGAAAATGGTGCAGCACCGGCTACGGCATCAGAAGCAGCACCTGCCGCCGCACCGAAAGCTGCCGCCAATGCCCCTGCCGACAGTCTCGGTGCCGACGACACACAGGCTGAGGCTACTGACACGGCAGATGTGGCTGCCGATTTGGAAGGCATCGACGACGAAGAGCCGCTGAGCTTCCATCAAGTGCTCAAAACCAAGTTCATCGAGGGTTCGGCAGGATTCATGTCGCTCGTGGCACTGGCTCTCGTGCTCGGACTCGCCTTCTGTGTGGAGAGGATAATATTCCTCACGCTCAGTGAGATAGACGCCAAGAGAATGATGGCAGACATCGACGGAGCACTCTCAAATGGCGACCTGCAGGCGGCACAGAAGATGTGTGAGCAGGAGCGTGGTCCCGTGGCATCCATCTGCCGCAAGGCACTCGCCCGCATCACCGAACCGATAGACAATATCGAGCGGGGCATATCAAGCTACGGTTCCGTTGAGGCTGCAAACATGGAGAAGGGATGCTCATGGATAAAACTCTTCATCGCCATCGCACCGTCGCTCGGATTCCTCGGCACCGTGATAGGAATGGTGATGGCATTCGAGCAGATACAAGACGCCGGCGACATCAGTCCTACCATCGTGGCATCGGGAATGAAGGTGGCGCTCATCACCACCATCTTCGGAATCATCTCGGCGCTCGTGCTCCAGGTGTTCTACAACTACATCGTTTCCAAGATAGACCATATCACTGCCGATATGGAGGAGTCGGCGATAAAGCTCCTCGACTCCATCGGTAAATACAAGAACCAGAAAGGCTGACATGCAGCAGAAAGAAAAACAAGACAATAACGCTATGGGTATGAAAAAGAGAAAGCTCAAGGCATGGCAGATGTCCACCCGTCTGCTCTATGCCATGATAGGCGTGACGGCTGTGGTCTTCGCGCTCTTCTATCTCGTGGGCTACGATATGCCATACGTGTTCGACCCCGACTACAATGCTCCGCTGCTCACCGACATCGTGCTCATCTTCATCTATCTGATGGTGGTGGGGGCTGTGGGAGTGCTGGTCTTCTCGCTGTATAAAGCGGCGAAAATCCGGTCTGCCGAGAAGGTGGTCAACGGTATCCCCGTGGCAAGGATAAAGCGCTGGTCGGCAATGGCGTTCGTGGCAATGCTCGTGCTGGCATACGTGGCAGGGTCGGCAGATCCGCTGTCTGTAAACGGCAAGACCTTCAGCGACGCCATGTGGCTCAAGGTAGCCGACATGTTCATATACGCCGTATTCGCCATGCTCCTCGCTGCCGTAGTGGCAGTGGCGGTGTCGGTAGGCGGATCGGCAATGAGGAGGAAAAACAGGAAAAAGGAGGAAAAGTGATAAGACAGAAAAGGTTTTCAATGAATTTCCGACGCGGCAAGCGTGAGGTGCCGGGGCTGAACACCACTTCCACCGCCGACATCTCGTTCATCCTGCTCGTCTTCTTCCTCGTCATCTCGTCGATGGATTCCACCAAGGGTGTCTTCAAGCAGCTGCCGCCCGAAGACAAGGCGAAGACGGAGGAGGTGACGGAGATGGACCGTCGCAACGTGATGGATATCAGCATCTGGGGCGAGGGCGACGTGAGAGTAGACGGCAAGCCTGTCGACGTGAGGCGCCTGCAGGGAATGGTGGAGAAATTCGTTGCCGGCTGTCCCGACCGCGCCACACACGTGGTGAGCATCAAGATGCTCCCCACATCCAAATACGATGATTATTTCCACGTTCAGGATGCCGTAAGCTCGGCATACACCTCAATCCGAAACTCTGCCGCGATGGGCATCTACCACAAGCGGTATGCGGAATGTGAACAGTATGAGCGCAAGAAGATAGACAAGCTCTATCCGCAGCGTGTGATGGAAAACCTGAACGAGGAGAGCGGTCAGGATGCGGCAGACAAAGAATAACACCCAACCTGGCTGATGACCGATTTGAGGAACTAAAAACAGAATAGGAGACAACAGAATATGTTTATACGCAAACGCCGCAGCGTGCCGGAACTGAACACGGCATCGCTGCCCGACCTTATCTTCACGGTGCTGTTCTTCTTCATCATCGTCACCCACATGCGGCAGGACGAGGTGAAGGTGAGATATCGTGTGCCTGAGGGCAGACAGCTCACGAAGATGAAGAAGAAGTCTGGCGTGACCCATGTGTATATCGGAAAGCCTGTAGACGGCAGGCAGGAGGGCTACCGCATACAGGTGGACAACAAGGTGGTGGCAATAGACCAGCTCGTGGACTATCTCGCGGAGTCGCGCTCCGGCATGTCGCCCGACGAGGCCCAGGAGATGACCGTGGCGCTCTCTGCCGACAAGGATGTAGACATGAAGACCGTGATGGAGGTGAAGCAGGCGCTGCGACGGGCAAACGCCTTGAAGGTGACGTTCATCGGAACCAAGATAAACAAGTCAACGTCTGCCCCTACAAAAAAATGAATGAGTCTCAGTCATATCAGTAGTTATGACACCTGACTTTGACAAAATGTGTACCCTCAAAATAACATTCCCTCATTTTCAATAACTTAGCAAAAATAACAATGAAAAAAGGGTGACGCATAGTCAAAGTCAGGAAAAGGGTGTGTCAAAGTTTTTCTTTTGATACGCCCTCGTTCTTGATTTGCAATTGTTCGCTATTTCTCATTAAGTGACAGTGAAATCATACCAAGTTGTTTTTTTTCGTCACTTATACGATTTTCCACATCACAAAAACAATAATCCGCATAGTTCTTTCCTTTGTTCTTTACCTTTGCGGCATATTTACGAATTCTAAAAAATATAATCTAAAAACAATTAAAAAGTAAAATTATGAAAAGAATGATGAGTCATTTATTCCATGTGGCTCTGATGCTTTTGGCTTTTACCTTTGCGAATCCTGTTATCAGCCATGCGCAACAGACAGCTGTTGCGTCATGGGTGTTCTCGGAGGGATGGGAAAGCTCAAGCAGCGGAACTGTTGTGACCTACACTCCGGATGGCAGCGGATGGCAGGCGATAAGCAATACCGCATGGAAAAGTAAACAACCGGTGTTTCTGCCGAACACATGTTCTGGAGTACAGACCAACTATAAGCTTTCGCTGAAGACAAGTGACGGCAAGTGGGAGGTAAAGCAAAGTAAGGACAGCTATGTCTTGCGTCTGAACACAGCTTCGATAGATAAATTTACACAAAAGGAAAACTATGGTGATGCCTCAACACATGACCAATATTTCGAAGTGAATTTCCCTACTGTAAACCTGAACAACGTGAAACTTAATTTCGCTATAGGCGACGGCTCAAGCAGCTCCACACATTTTGGTGTGGCGTATTCCGTTGATGGAGGGACGACATGGACAACACTTGATGACTATGTCAGCGGCAGTCATTGGAATACATATAATGATGCTGTTTACTCTCTTGATGCCGACAATAAGGAGAATGTCATAGTGAGACTCTTTATTGTCAGTGCCACGAAGAATAGCAATTACAATCTGAAATATGTAAAGGTGCTTGCTGACGACCATGAAGCACCGGCATTCGTATCAAGCCGTCCAAAGGATAATGAGGATAATGTCGTGACAACAGGAACCATTGCTTTGAACTTTGACGAGAGTGTGCATGTGGCGGATGGGGCAGAGGCAACGCTTACGAATGCAAATACAAACAGTGTTGTCAAGCTTGCTCCAACAGTAAACGGCAATGTAATTCGTTTCAGCTATTCTGCTCTTGACAAAAGTGCGATGTATAACTTTGAGCTACCGGCAAATACAGTAAGTGACCTTTCTGGAAATGTGCTTGCGAAAGCCTTGACGTTCAGTTTCATCACCGCCGATACCGATCCGATACCTGCTCCTACAATAGAAAGCAAGAATCATTTGTGGTACAACAAGCCAGCAGGCTATTGGGAAGAAGCTCTACCGTTGGGAAACGGTCGTCTTGGTGTTATGCACTCCGGTAGTGTCGCATGCGATACGCTCCAACTCAACGAAGATACATTCTGGGACCAGGGACCGAACACGAACTATAATGCAAATGCTTTTGGAGTACTCGGAGAAGTACAGCAAGGCATCTTCAATAAAGATTATGCTTCGGTACAGAATCTTGCAGTTACGAACTGGATGTCGCAAGGCTCGCATGGAGCAAGTTATCGTGCAGCAGGTGTTGTCTTGCTTGGCTTCCCGGGACAGCGTTTCGATGATATGGAAAGTGCACAGACTTCGGATGCTGTTGATGCACAAGGCTATGTTCGCTATCTTGATATGAATACTGCAACAAGCAATGTGGAGTATCATGTGAAAGGTGTAGGGTATAAGCGTACAGTATTCACTTCTTTCAAGGATAATGTCACAGTGGTGCGTCTTGAAGCGGACCAGACAGGTAAACTCGACTTTAATGTGGCTTATGCCGGTTGTAATAAGTCGAATATAGAGAAGCTCACGTCTAACGTCCTCTATGACGATCATACTGTCAAGGCAACGATGGGACCGGCACGTGACAAGTGTGAGAATGTGGAAAACAAGCTCAACCTTTGTACTTATCTGCGTATTGTGGACACTGACGGCGCTATTACAAACGACAATGTCAATATCTATGCTCAGGGAACAGTGGGAGCCGCTACAAATGCTCCGCGTCTTAATGTGACAGGTGCTACATACGCTACAATCATTATTTCGCAAGCCACTAATTTCAAGAAATATGATGATGTAAGCGGTGATGCAAGTGCATCAGCTCTTGCCTATCTGGAAGCTTACGAGAACAGCAAGAAAGATTATGTTACAACGCTTTCGGATCATGAATCTGTCTACAGGGCACAGTTTGACCGTGTGGACCTGACTCTTGCAGGTAATGCTACACAGGAGTCCAAGAACACGGAACAGCGTATAAAGGAGTTCCATAAGACTTCTGATCCTCAGTTGGCAGCCAACTACTTCCAGTTTGGACGTTACCTGCTCATATCTTCTTCACAACCAGGCACACAGCCAGCTAATCTGCAGGGCATCTGGAATCCTGATGCGCGTCAGTATCCGGCTTGGGATTCGAAATACACATCAAATATCAATGTTGAGATGAACTACTGGCCTGCAGAAGTCACAAATCTTGCAGAATGCCATGAGCCGTTTGTCGAGATGGTCAAGGATGTAAGTGTTACAGGTGCGGAAACAGCTCAGAAGATGTATGGCGCACGTGGATGGGCTTTACATCATAATACAGATATTTGGCGTACGACAGGTGCGGTAGACAATGGCACCGTAGGAGTATGGCCTACATGTAACGCATGGTTCTGCTCTCACCTTTGGGAGCGTTATCTCTTCTCTGGCGACAAGACATATCTTGCAGAGGTCTATCCTATAATGAAGGGAGCGGCAGAATTCTTCCAGGATTTTCTTGTGAAGGATCCGAATACAGGGTATATGGTTGTTTGTCCGAGCAACTCACCGGAGAATCATCCTGGTATAGGCTCTTATACCAAGTCTGACGGTAATACTGCAAACATTGCCCTTTTCGGAGGAGTTGCCATGGATAACGAGATGGTCTATGACTTGTTGAAGAATACAGCTCTTGCAGCTCGTGCTCTTGGTGAGGATGCGGATTTCGCAGATGCTCTTGATGCTCTGAAGGCACAGATTACTCCATGGAAGATTGGTAAATACGGACAGGTACAGGAATGGCAGGAAGACTGGGATAAAGAGAATTCGTCTCATCGTCATCTGTCTCATCTCTGGGGCGCTTATCCTGGCAATCAGGTTTCTCCATACGAAAACGCTACACTTTATCAGGCAGTACACAAGAGTCTTGTCGGACGTGGCGATGCTGCCCGCGGATGGTCGATGGGATGGAAGGAAGCCATGTGGGCACGTATGCTTGATGGAGACCATGCCATGAAGATTCTTAAGAACCAGCTTGTCCTGCTCGACCCTAATGTGACAATCGCTTCTTCCGACGGCGGCTCGTATGCAAATATGTTTGATGCCCATCCTCCATTCCAGATTGACGGAAACTTCGGAGCTACTGCAGCTATAGCAGAGATGCTTGTGCAGTCACATGCCGGCTTCTTGCATGTTCTTCCTGCATTGCCTACGGAATGGAAAGCCGGTGGCGAAGTGAAAGGACTGTGTGCCCGTGGCGGATTTGTGGTGACAGATATGAAATGGGTTGACGGCAAGATAGAGAAGCTTGCAGTGAAGTCTACTGTCGGCGGAAACTTACGTCTGCGTACTGCAACACCATTGACAAATGCCGATGGTACAGCTCTTTCTGTAGCAGAAGGCAATAATACCAATTCTTTGATGCAGCCTTACGGCATGCCGGAGCCTATAGTCAAGGATGCAAGTAAGATTCCTGCCACTACGCTTCCGGATACTTATCTCTATGATATTCCAACTAATGCAGGTGAGGAGATAACGCTTGTTGGAGGCCTTGCTGCTATTGTTCCTGTATCAGGTCTTTCCAGAGAGTCTGAAAAAGATAATGCTATATATAATCTTAACGGTCAGCGTATTGGAGAAGGTTATCATGGCGTAGTTGTCGCTAAGGGAAAGAAATATGTTAAATAGCAAATAATTCTTTGTTGAATAATATTAGTGAGGGGAGAATGCGTTGACATTCTCCCTTTCCTTTTGTATTAATGATTAAAAGTGTTATCTTTGCAAGTGCTAATGACTAATCGTTACTTGTAATGAGGCTTATTTCGGATAATATAATGAATGTAAAAAGGATGTTGCTCTCCTTCCTGTTGACGTTGCTTACCGGTATTTCGCTTGCTGGAAATACGGAAGTGCAAATAACTCATTTCTCTGAAAAGGATGGCTTGCCCCAAAGTGTGTTTACTGGGATTATTCAGGATTCAAAGGGGTATATCTGGATTAGCTCGTGGAACGGTCTTTGCCGCTATGATGGCTATTCCTTCTTCCACTATAAGGCACGGCAAGGTGACAATTGCCATTTGCCAAACAACCGTATCTTGTCTATTAGTGAGACAAAAGACGGGAATATCCTGTGTAAGTTTCATGAAAACAAGTTCTTTCTTTTCAAATGCAATGAAAAACGCTTTGTCGCATTGCCTGACAGAGTGAAGAGTCAGGCAGATCGTTTCAGACCGACAGCCCAACAGAAATCCATGATTGGCTGTCTGCCTGAATATAAGGATATAGAAACACGTATTTTGTATAAAGACCGTCAAGGCGGCTATTGGGTGTTCACTCATAGCGGACTTGATCGTGTTGTCTTTAACAAGAAGCGTTTGTCACCTGTTAAAAGGAGCAGTGAAGGCGAAGAGTTTATACGCTGTATTTTCCAATATGGAGCCGATGACATCTTTGTTGCCGATAAAAACGGAGTTATCTGTGTCTGGGACAAAGTCGGAAATACTAAAGGATACTTATGTGGTAACGGCTCAATATCTAAGTTGCGTCATCCGTTTGGTGCAAATGCCTATTGTATGTTTAGGGACTCACATGGGTATTTGTGGATAGGCACAAAGCCAAACGGACTGTTCAGACTGATGCCATTAAAAGATGGCGGCTTTAAAGTCAAGGCGTTTTTCAAAGGAAAGGATAATAAGTATGGTATAAACAACAATAGTGTTTATTCGGTGTTGGAAGACAAGTTCGGGCGTATTCTTGTCGGAACATACGGAGGAGGACTGAATGTGATAGTTAATCCTTGGAGCGAAACCCCGCAATTCATCCATTGTGACAATGGTCTTGACCGTTATCCTGTTGAGGCTAAGTTCATTCATGATATGCTGCTTGTTCCTGACGGTAGCCTTCTGCTTGCCACTAATGACGGATTGTTTGCAACAAAGATTCAGCGTGGTATTCATGGTTTTCGCTTCTTGCAGAACAAACGGGTGCCGTCGGATGTGGAGTCGCTCGGCAACAACCTGGTGATGAGTCTGTTGCGTAGTAAGGATGGTAAGATATATGTTGCAACGTATGGAGGAGGGTTGAATGTCGTAAGTTCTGGAAATCTGTTCAGCGACAAGATACGTTTCCGTGCCTACACGATGGATAATGGTATGTCAACCGACATCGTGCTTGCTCTTTACGAAGACAAGAAAGGTTTGATATGGGCAGTGTCGGAACATGGACTTATGTCTTTCAATCCACGTAATGATACTTTTACGAATTATATAGAGGGGACGTTCACTAAAGGCTTTTCTTTTTCCGAATGTCCTCCACTTGGCATAAACACTGGCAAGACAACACTTTTCGGCACTACGCAAGGTGTGCTTGCCGTAGATGAGAATGTTTTGGGCAAGAGTCGTTACGTGCCGAAGATTGTGTTTGATATGCCTGACAGTATATCTCTGTCGCCGGAAGAAAAATCACTTAACGTATCGTTTGCGGCAATCGACTATAATAAGACGGAGCCTATACAATATGCCTACATGCTTGAAGACGTAGACAAGAAGTGGCTTTATACAAAGGACAATCATATAAATCTTTCAAATATTCCGGCAGGGACATTCCGTTTGAGGGTGCGTTCCACTAATGGTGACGGGGTCTGGGTAGACAATGAAGCCTGCATTATAATCCATCGTACGCCATACTTTAACGAACGTCCAGTGGCATGGATGCTGTATGGCGGATTGGTGCTTGCGTTTATATTCCTTTTAGTGAAAGTAATCTGCTATATCCGTAGTCTTGAGAAGGAGATAAGGATTCTCAGACTTTCCAAAGAAGAAAAGATGGAATATATAAAGGTGCGTTTAGGTGATATGATAGAGGGAGACGCCCAGCCGGCGTTGCCTGCTGCAATTGATGGCAGTGTTTACGGTATCGGTTCTGTATCCAGTTCTGATGGGACCGGTTCCGACAATGCTTTTAAGGAAAAGGTGGAAACGTTTATGCAGAAGCATTATTCCGATTCCGAGCTGAATGTGGGAATGTTCTCTTGTGAGATGGGATTGAGCCGTTCGTTGCTTTATATACAGATGAAGAAGGTGTATGGATGCACACCTAATATATATATGCAGAACTATCGTCTTGAGAAAGCTTACGGTATGCTGATAAACGATAAAGGACTGAATGTGTCGGAAATAGCCTATCGTTGTGGCTTTACCGATCCGAAGTATTTTAGTCGATGTTTCAAAAAGGCTGAGGGGTGTACGCCTACAGAGTTTAGGGAGAGACATCAGTTGACGGAATAGTGTCTGTCATATAGTGTTGGACTTATAATAACCCCCAAACGGCCTAAGGACCGTTTGGGGGTTATAAATTACTTGTTTCTGTACATCTCAGCCTGTTGCTGGATGAGTGCAGCATCATCGAAGTAGTTTATCTTCATTGCTTCGCGCACCTCATGCAAGGTTTGTGCTGCAGTTTCGCGGGCGGCAAGACCTCGGAGTCGCAGCTCGTACTAGGTCTCTTGGTTAGTCGTGATGGCTATCCATTGTCATATTGTATTTTCAATGGCAGTCAATATGAGGGATACACAATGCTTCCTATCATTGATGATTTCATACAACGTTTCTCTTTGGACGATTTTGTGGTGGTGGCAAAAGTGGAGATTATGCCTCTGAAAAATAGAAAAATTCAAAAAGGGTGACGCATAGTCAAAGTCAGGAAGATAAACAAGTCAACGTCTGCCCCTACAAAAAAATGAATGAGTCTCAGTCATATCAGTAGTTATGACAGAGACTCATTCTCTATTTCCCCAATCCGGCCTGACGACCGACGATTTGATATAAATAGTTTCTGATTTATTCTATGTTCATCTCATTGGCGTCGTCCATATCGTCGTCCTCTTCTGCGGGAGCGTCCACGATAGGCAGCTGGCGGCAGAAAGCCGAGTTGAACGAGATAATGGTCTCGCTGCGCGACAATCCGAGCGGCTGCAGGTTGTCATGGATGATGTTGAGCAGATGATGGTTGTTATGGGCGTATATCTTCATGAACATATCGTAGTCACCGGTGGTGTAGTGGCATTCCACGATTTCCGGAATGCGTTTCAGCTTCTCCACCACCTCGTCGAAGTTCTCCGGATGCTTCAGGTTGATGCCGATGAAGGCACACG
>NZ_FR892633.1:33956-63831 GCF_000436015.1 Prevotella sp. CAG:592
ACACGTCTCATATCCTATTTTCTCAGGGTCGATGTTGAATTTCGAACCCTTCAGCACGCCTTGGTTGCTGAGTTTCTGAATGCGCTGGTGAATAGCGGCTCCGCTCACGTTGCAGACTCTTGCCACCTCGAGGAACGGCATTCTTGCGTCTTCCGCGATGAGTTTGAGAATCTTCTTGTCCAAAGAATCTAAATTATGATGTGCCATGTTTTGTTATGATGTTTGTGGATAATTGTTATGTTATATTCTTTCGTTTGTTTTCTTGCTCCTTTATGATGTCTTTTCCCGTAACTTCCATGTGGGGATTATTGTACCATAAAACCATCGGTTGACAATGACCGACGCTGTTTGCTAAACCGTGCAAAGATATATTTTTTTGAAGTAACCTGCAATAGTTTGTAATCAGAAAATGCTATTTCCTTTTAATTTTTTATCCCTGTCTGGTAATTCAAAAATAAATCATTCTCCTTCTTCTGATTTCTATCGTGCCCATACGCATATCTGCACTATAATCCAAATTTGTCGTTTTTAGAAAGGGAATGAGCGTTTTTCAAAATATAATTTATAACTTTTGAGCTAAAATTCAAAATGGCAGTTTGAACTTCAGGCGATATTCTATCTGCAAATACTTGCTTGAGCCTGTGGTTGACTATGCAATTATATAAAAAATGGGCAAGACGCGTGCCTAACTGGGGCAAGGTGCTTTCTCAACTGGGGCAAGGTGCTTGCCCTATGTGGGCACGCATGCTGTCCATTTTTTATCTTAAGCCCAAATGAGTGATTTGGGTTCAGTGAAAAGCAGACTGCCCTATACGCTCACCTGTGCTGCGATATGCGGCCATGGGTCGTAGCCTTCGAGCTGGAAGTCCTCGAATCTGAAGCTGAAGAGGTCTTTCACATCCGGGTTCAGCTTCATCTGGGGCAGAGGTCTCGGAGTGCGGGTCAGCTGCAGCCTTGCCTGTTCGATGTGGTTGAGATAGAGGTGAGTGTCGCCGGTGGTATGGATGAAGTCGCCCGGCTCGAGTCCTGTCACCTGTGCCACCATGAGCAGCAGCAGGGCATAAGAGGCGATGTTGAACGGCACTCCGAGGAATGTGTCGGCGCTGCGCTGGTATAGCTGCAGCGAGAGTTTGCCGTCGGCAACATAAAACTGGAAGAAGCAGTGGCAAGGCGGCAGTTTCATGTCGTCGATGTCGGCCACGTTCCATGCGCTCACAATCATCCGTCGGGAGTCAGGAGTGTTTTTTATCTGTTCCACCACCTTCTTTATCTGGTCAATCGGTTCACCGTTGTGTCCCGGCCACGAGCGCCACTGATGTCCGTAGATAGGACCCAGTTCGCCGTTTTCGTCAGCCCATTCGTTCCAGATGCGCACACCGTGGTCTTGCAGGTATTTCACGTTGGTGTCGCCCTGCAGGAACCACAGCAATTCGTATATTATCGACTTGAGGTGTAGCTTCTTTGTGGTGAGCAGCGGGAATCCCTTGCTCATGTCGAAACGCATCTGATTGCCGAAGATGCTTATTGTTCCCGTTCCCGTGCGGTCGGACTTCTTCGTGCCCTCTGTCAGGATGCGGTCGAGGAGGTTCAAGTATTGTTGCATAAGTTCTTATTTCATGTTTTAAAAGTTTCAATATCCCAGTTCTTCGTCCACTATCACTACGATATGTCTGCCTGCGGGATGCGAGTTCCGCATTATCTGTATGTAGTTGCAGATGGAGTCAGGCGATTTGCAGTCGTGACACGTGCCGTCGTGTTTGCATGGCGTGTTGAGGTCGGCGAATCGCATCATGTTTACAGGTGCCGCCAGACTGCGGGCGCGCGATATGGCAGCCTCCAGGTTCTGCGCCACCTTGTTGATGCCCACCACCAGAATCACGTGTTTCGGACCGAATGTTATAGCCGCCACACGGTTGCCGTTGCCGTCGATGTTCACTATCTCGCCGTCTTCCGACATGGCGTTGACGCTCGACAGATAGTAGTCAGCATAGAAGGCGCGGCGGTAGATTTCCTGTGCCGCCTCGCGGTCTGGCGCCAGGTCGCGGTCCCAGATGTCGAGCCCCTCCTTGTTGTGTAGCGCCCTGGTGAGTCCCATGTCGCGGATAGTCATCGATCCGCCCCATGTCACGGAGCTTCCTTCGGGAATCATCCCGGTAATCTTCTCCACAGCCTCTTGTGCCGTGTGGCAGAAGAATGCTTCGTAGTGTCGCTGCTTCAGGTTGCCCACCAGCTTTTCGGCGAGCAATGCGTTTCTCTTTTCCTTTGGTGTCATGATATGCAGAGTTGTTATTATGGATTTTCATCAAGGATGATGCCTGTATGGATCTACGTCGGTGATTTTCGGTCTTTCAGGTCCAGGATAAGGCTTGCTGTAGTATAGCGAATATTTGCCGTCGGTCCATATCTTCTGGTATTTCCTTATGAGCGAGAGTTCCTCCATGATATGCTTGTAGCCATCAGGGAGATTTTCCTCGTCGAGCAGCACGTATGGCAGTTCTTTGGTATGCTTCCATGCCACTTTGATGTAGCGGTCGTTCATGCGGTCGGTGCTGTATACCGTGGAGTACACCGCCCACGGCTTGCAATCCAATATCGAAACGGCAGGCAGCGAGAACGAGCATATCATATAGCTGCCCTGGCGGATGTGGGGTTTCACCTCCCGGATGAGATAGTTATACATGTCGGCGTTCTCCTTTGTGGTGAGGATGCCGCGGGTCAGCTGACTGTCCACGGTGTAGCGGCATGCTATGCGGTTGCCCTCTTCCATCTGCTTGTGGGTGAGGTTGAAGAACAGCAGTCCGGCACCCAGCACCCCTATCATACACATGGCGGCACGTCTCTCCAGCTGTTTCTTCTTGGGCATCAGTTCCTCAAACAATACATACATCACGAGGGGCAGGGTGAGGAAACACGTCTCCTTGCCATAGAACGACGGTTCGGCATTGCTTCCCACCGGCATCACGAATGGCAGGAACAGGCTGATCATCACGAGATGGGCGAGCGGAGGGTATACGCCACGGATGAAGAACACCCCCACGCCGCCTATCAGACATAGAGCCATGGTGATGTTTGAGGGGAAGAACGAGAAGTTCATCATTACGAGAGTGAGCACTATGGCTACAGCAACCAGCGTTATCCTCATTATCCTTCTGGTCTGCTTCATTCCGGCCACGATGATAATCCAGAACAGCATGATGTATTCGGCATTAGCCACCACCTCGGTGTAGAGGTCGTACATGCTGCGCATCACGTAGAGCATGCCGTGGGTGTCGCTCTTGTCGGAGGAGATGCCGGCGATGTCGTTGAAGGTCAGTGCGAACACGTTGTCGAGACCTTGGCAGAGCAGCACGACATATCCCAGCAGTCCGCCGAAGCACATACCGATATAGAAGAATGTTGCGCCGTTTGACGGACTGTGTCCGTTGTTCCATTTCTTGGATATGAGCATGGCGCAGAGAGGGAGACAGATGTATGTGATGTTGACGATGCGGAAATATACCGCCACTCCAGCCAGCACACCGCCCATCATTATTATCCACTGGTTGTCTCTGTCGGCTCCGCCATGATAGCATAGGATGCTGAGCAGGAGCAGCAGGGCAGAATAGTCGTTATAGTTTATCTCCGTGTAGCTGCCGTAGTGGGCAAGCGTGGCGATGAGCATTCCGGTGATGATGCTCCTTGTGGATATGTATTGCCGCAGATATAGATACACCACGGTCTGGGTGACAAGCACATAAACCAGATGCAGCACCCTGAGCCCCAGGAAAGAGTTGATGGAGAATAGTTTGCAGAGAGCCGATGTTACGTCGTAGGTGAGAATCCACTGTCCGAGGAAGTATGAAGCGTATGGGTCGCTCGTGAAATGCTGGTATCCCGACATATACATTCCGATGTCGAGATAGGAGAGACCTTGGAACATCTGCACTCCCAGAAACAGTGCCGCAAAGAGCAGATAGATGGAGAAGGCCTTGTGTGATGACAGATTTATCATGATATGATGGATTAGGGTGTTACAGATATGATATTACTGATATGGTGGATTATAGTGTTACATTTTTTATTTTTTTGCCGCCGGATAAAAAGGCGGGTTGTTTTGTATTGCCACTGAGTGGTATGGTGTATGGCCTTGTCTTGCCGCCGGTGAGGTCAGACACGGAAATCGTTTATCAACCGTATTATTCTCTCCACATCGTCTTCAGTCATGGTCTGGTTGCAGGGCAGACTCAGTTCCTCGTTGTGGATTAGTTCCGTGACGGGCAGTCCGCCGTCGGGCAAAACCAGACAGCCCTTGCAGTCAGCCTTCAGTCCGACAGCATCAGTTGTTATCCCTGCATTATCAGCCTTCATCCCTGCATTATGATTTGTCACCCCTGCATCATCTGCAGATGCCGGCGAGGCATAGCAATTCTGCCGGTGGGGCGGAATGGGGTAGTGTATCATCGTCTGCACGCCGTTGCTGAGTAGATATTCCTGCAGGGCATTGCGCTTTTCGGATAGGATGGGGAAGATGTGGAAGACACTGTTGGAATGGAAATCCGGCGAAGGCACTCTTACCAGAGGATTGTTTATGCCCTCAATCAACCGTAGCGCCACTTGGCGGCGCCGCCCGTTGTCGGTGTCGAGATGGCGCAGCTTCACGTCGAGCACGGCAGCCTGCACCTCGTCTAACCGGGAGTTGCGGCCACAGTGGTCGAACACGTATTTGCGTGACGAACCATAGTTGCCCAGCGACCGTATCATCTCCGCCAGCATGTCGTCGTTGCAGGTTACGGCTCCCGCATCGCCCAACGCTCCGAGATTCTTGCCCGGATAGAAACTGTGGCCTGCGGCATCGCCCAGACCTCCCGTGCGTCTGCCGTAGAGGGGATTGTCGGTGGCAGTCTCCCGATACAGGCATCCGTGAGCTTGGGCATTGTCTTCTATCAGTTTCAGGTGATGCTTGCGGCAGATGTCACCGATGTGGTCGGTATAGGCACATCTGCCGTAGAGATGCACTATCATTATCGCCTTGGTGCGCGGTGTTATGGCTTGTTCTATCAGCGAATCGTCAATCTGCAGAGTGTCGAGGCGCGGTTCCACGAGCACCGCCTTCAGACCATTCTCCGTTATGGCGAGGATGGATGCCACAAAGGTGTTGGCAGGCACTATCACTTCGTCGCCGTCATTCATCACTCCCATTTCTTTGTATGCACGGAATATCAGCGTCAGTGCGTCGAGTCCGTTGCCGCAGCCTATGGCGTGACGGGTGCCGATATATCGGGCATAGTCGTTTTCAAACCGTTCAGTCACCTTGCCGTGCAGATACCATCCGCCAGCCACCACGCCGGCAACTGCCTGCTGTATCTCGTCAGCATGCTGGGCTGTTATGTCTTTTAGGTCTAAGTATTTTATCATGAGAATGAAGTGATGATTATTATTGTTTGCTTTCGAAACTGTATTTCAGCGTCACCCCGCATCCGATGCTCTCCTTGAATTCGCAGAGACCGAAATTTGGCACTCCGCATTCCGTGGATATGCCGATGTCGAGGATGCGCAGTCCGGCGTCGTGGTAATGCTTGAACACGCAGTAGGTGATCATGTTCATGGGGCGCAGGGCGGAATATTCTCTTATGTCACCCCAGTATACCACCTGGGCAATGTTTCTGGAAACCCGGAACACTTGAGCCGCAGCCACGTCGTTGCCGCCATGTTCGAGCACGAAGAAATCGGCGCTTACCACTCTGCTCACCGTCTGCCACACCTGTTCGAGAGTCATTCTGAGCGGAAAGCCGCGTTCCTCCCTGTTGCGGCGGATAACGTTGTAGGCACGCTCCACATCGCTCCTCTTGCCGCTGTCGAGCTTCACGAAGCAGAAGTCCTGCCGCAAGGCACGGTTGAGGTTCTTTTTGGCATTGCGTTCCATGTGGCAGGAGTAGTCGTCCATGCGGCTGAGGTCGAAGTGATAGTTCAGGTCCACCCACCTCGTTGACAGGTGCGAAGACAGGATGTTGGTCCATTTCGACAGCAGCGTAGTGTCGTAGACCAGTGCCGGCGGCGTGATGATGAGTTTCTTTCCCATCCGGCAGGCATAGTCGGCAACCAGTCTTGCAGCCTCGTCCATATAGTCGAGTCTCAGCGTGTCGCGCTGTGTGAATCCGCCGAAAGGAGCAGAGAAAGGCGATGCCAGCGAGTCGGCACGCTCACCGAGGATGATGCCGAAACGCGGTTTTGTATCGCCGATGGAGAGATATCTTATCCGTTCCACCTTCTCTCTGTTCAGTTCGCAGAAGGCAACGCTGTTGTAGACATACTCAGAGGGGTATGTCTTGTCGTATTCTTCAGCCGACAGTTCCTTTATCTCCATACACATAGCCTTATCTTCATACACATTGTGTGATGTCACGTTAATCAGTCTTTTACTCCCTTGTATTTCAGGAATTCCTCGTAGTCGTAGATATAGTCCTCTGGTTCATACACCTCTGATGCAAGCACGAGGCATACGGCTCCAGAAGAGAAATCGTCGAGCGTTCGCCAGATGCCCGTCTCTATCACCAGTCCCTGGTATGGGTGGTTGAGCAGGAAAGTGCGGCGCTCCGTGCCGTCGTCGAGGGTAACAGTGAAGCTGCCGCTGAGAGCTATTATCAGCTGCTTCAGCTTCTTGTGTGCGTGTCCGCCACGGCTTTCGCCTCCCGGCACGTCGTAAACCCAGTATGCCCTCGATATCTTGAACGGTATCTGGTTGTATTCCTCCACCACGGATAGATTTCCGCGGCGGTCCTCAATCTTGGGGATGTCGATAATCTTTGCTTCAGAAACTTTCATTATTGTATGTTTTTTAGTTGACGAGTTGACGAGCAGGCAAGTTTGCAAGCCAGACGATCTGGCAAGGTCCATTTTGTGTTTCTATAGGAAACGGCAGGTTTGCTTAGCGGGTTGTCGGCGGTCAGTCAGGTCCACATCTATTTCTCCATATACGGGTCAGTTCCGAGCACTGTGGCAGCCAGACGCTTAGCCTTGTCGCGGAGCGGAGTAGTATCGTCGTCCTTGTCGCCATAACACAACACTACACCCATGCGTCTGCCCACCAGCTGATGCTGTTTGCCGAAGATGCGCAGACGGGTATAGTCTTCGCTTACGGCGTCGGTCATATTGTATGCCGGTGCGTCGTCGGTTTCCTCCTTGCCGAGAACCACGGCGCTTGCTCCGGCATGCTCCAGATGGATGGCAGGTATTGGCAATCCCATAACGGCACGGAAGTGGAGCTCAAACTCGTTCAGGTTCAGGGTGTGTCCCAAGGTCACCATTCCTGTGTCGTGAGGACGCGGAGAGAGTTCGGAGAATATCACTTCACCCTGTTTCGTAAGGAAGAATTCCACTCCCCAGATGCCGGCGCCGGTGAGAGCCGCAGTGACCTTTGCTGCCATGTCTTCAGCCTTTTTCAGTTCGTCGGCAGGCAGACAGAACGGTTGCCAGCTCTCTCTGTAGTCGCCGCCTTTCTGCACGTGGCCGATAGGAGGGCAGAACAGGGTGGGACCGTTCTTTTGTGTCACGGTGAGCAGCGTGAACTCACTGTCGAAATGTATGAACTCCTCGATGATTATCTCCTTCACGTCGCCTCTGCTGCCTTCCATGGCTGCGTTGAAAGCCATCTCCAGTTCATCGGCGCTATTCACGATGCTTTGTCCGTGGCCAGACGACGACATCAGCGGCTTTACTACGCATGGGAAACCGATTTCCTTTGAGTGAGCCTTCAGTTCATCGAGAGTCTTGGCGTAGAAATACTTCGCCGTGCGCAGTCCCAGTTCTTTGGCTGCCAGATCGCGGATAGCCTTGCGGTTCATGGTGTAGTTCACCGCCTTGGCGCTCGGCACCACTTGTATGCCATTGCTCTCATAGTCGAAGAGTCTCTCAGTGCGTATCGCTTCTATCTCAGGCACGATGATATCCGGTTTGTGTCTGTCCACTACGTTGTCGAGGGCTTTGCCGTCGAGCATGTTGAACACTTCTGCTTCGTCTGCCACCTGCATGGCAGGGGCATTAGGATAGCGGTCGCAGGCTATGACATACTGTCCTGCACGTTTTGCTGCGATTACAAACTCTTTTCCAAGTTCTCCGGATCCTAACAATAGTATCTTCTTCATTTTCTTTATCTTCTTTGGGTTTGTGTGAAATTTTCGGGGATTGTCAGTCATGTCTTTTCCTTTCCCCTTCTTTTGTAGCCGTCTTGCCGTCCGGTTGTTGTGACTGGTCGCCATTATGCGGTGATGTTATGACAGTGCATTGGTTCTTCGTCTTTATGACAGAACGTTTGTCGGTCGTCGTTGTTACCAGTCGGCTTATCTGTTGCCGTACATCTGTTCGTAATATTTCTGGTAGTCGCCGCTTGTCACTTCGGCAATCCAGTCCTGATGTTCGAGGTTCCATTTGATGGTCTTCACGATGCCGTCGGCAAACATCGTTTCCGGATACCATCCCAGTTCCTCCTTTATCTTGGTAGGGTCGATGGCGTAGCGCTGGTCGTGGCCCAGTCTGTCGGCAACGAATGTGATGAGTTCGTCGTTTATCCAGCTGATGTCGATGTCGCCGTTGGCGTCCTTCACCTGTTTCTTCAGTATGTTGCGCAGGTTCTTGTCGGCAGCCATCATGTCGTGGATTGTCTTGATGGTGAGTTTCACAATGTTGATGTTTGTCATCTCGTTGTGGCCGCCCACATTATATACCTCACCTTCGCGTCCCTGGCGCACCACGAGGTCGATTGCCTTGCAGTGGTCTTCAACGTAGAGCCAGTCGCGCACGTTGTCGCCCTTGCCATATACCGGGAGTTTCTTTCCCTCCAGGATGTTGTTGATGATCAGCGGAATGAGCTTTTCAGGGAAGTGGTATGGTCCGTAGTTGTTAGAGCATCTTGTGATAGAGGTCGGCATGTGGTAGGTGTCGTGGTATGCCATCACTATCATGTCGGCACTTGTCTTAGAAGCACTGTAGGGGCTGTGAGGACAGAGAGGCGTCTTCTCGGTGAAGAATCCGTCTTTGCCAAGCGAACCATACACCTCGTCGGTGCTCACCTGATGGTAGCGCTTGCCAGTCTTCCAGGTGGGGTATCCTGTGGCATCCTTTCCCGTCACCCAAGCACGGCGCGCCGCGTCGAGCAGGTTCTGCGTGCCTAAGATGTTTGTTTCGAGGAAGAGCTGCGGGTTCTCGATAGAGCGGTCCACATGGCTCTCGGCAGCGAAGTTCACCACATAGTCTATATCGTATTCAGTGAAGAGCCTGTCGGCAAGTTCGCGGTCGCGGATGTCGCCGCGCACGAAGATGCAACGGTCGTTGTCGATGTCATCCTTTATAGTTCCGAGATTTCCTGCGTATGTAAGCAGGTCGAGCACTATCACCTTTATTTCTTCTTTCTTGTATTTGCGGTGAAGCAGATACTTGATGTAGTTGGCGCCGATAAAACCGGCAGCTCCTGTTACTAAATAGGTTTTCATGTTATGTTTTTTTTGTTGTTTTTTTTTCTTTGAGTGGGCTGGATTTTCTAGTTCTTCTAGACCTTCTAGACCTTCTGGCTTTTCTAGTCTTTCTAGACATTCTAGCTTTTCTAGTTTTTTCTAGATATAGATTATCCGGCTGTGTTTTCAGCCAGTTTATGCCAGAGTTATCACTTCGCAGTCTTTGAATTTGTTGCCGTCGATGGTGAGCCTCACTATGGTGCGCTCCTTGTGCCATCCCTGCAGACCTGCCGCACCGGGATTGATGTGGAGCAGACCGAGCGTCTTGTCGTATTTCACTTTCAGAATATGACTGTGGCCGCTGATGAAAAGTTGAGGCGGCATGGCGTAGATTTGCGAGCGTATGCTGCTGTCGTAGTTGCCGGGATAGCCGCCGATATGCTTCATCAGCACGTCAACGTCTTCGCATTTGAACCTCAGCTTCTCTTTATACATCAGCCTCAGGTCACCGCCGTCGCAGTTGCCGCATACCGCCCTGAAGGTTCTGAATTCAGCAAGTCTCTCAGCCACCTCTGTCGAACCGATGTCGCCGGCATGCCATATTTCGTCGCAGGGCTCGAAATACTTTAGATATTTGTCGTCCCAATATCCGTGGGTGTCGCTTATTATTCCTATCTTTTTCACTTCCTGCCCCTCATCCTATGTGTAGCACCTTCTCGATGAACTCCTTGATATAAGCCTCCGTGCCTTCGATTCCGAGCAGTGAGGTGTTTACACACAAGTCATACGACGAGCTGTCGCCCCATTTCTTTCCCGTATAATAATTATAATATGTGGAACGTGATTTCTCCCCGTTCTTTATAATCTTCAGTGCCTCATCCTCTTGGCATTCCTTGCGCTTGCGGATTTCGCTGATGCGGTCTTCTATTGATGCCGTGATGAAGATGTTCACCACATTCTCGTAGTCTCTGAGCACATAGTCGGCGCATCTGCCCACGAAGACACACGACCCCTCGTCGGCCAATTTGCGTATCGTATCGCTCTGCATCTTGAAGAGTCCCTCTTGCGAGAAGTCGTTGTCGTAGAAGCTGCCGTCGCCAACGAATGGCGTGTGCATGTGAAACAGCGAATGGAAGAAACCCTTCTGTTCGTCGTTCTGCTCGAAGAATTTCTCACAGAATCCACTCTCTTTTGCTGCTATGGTGAGCAGCTCCCTGTCGTAGAACCCACATTTGAAGTCGTCGGCAAGCATCTTGGCTATTATGCGTCCGCCGCTGCCGATCTGTCGTCCCACGTTTATTATAATGTTCTTTTTTATATTATCCATGTCTTCTATGCGTTTTTATATTATCCATGTCTTCAATGCTTTTCGTTTGCCATTGATAAATTATGTTGTTTCTTGAATTTCTTCATGTATGTATACATCATCACCACAGCCACTATCTCCGCTATGGTGTCGGAGATAGGCATCGACCACCACACACCGTCGACTCCCATGAACTTGGGCAGTATGAGCAGCATGGGGAAAAGGAACAGCATCTGTCTCGACAGCGAGAGGAACATGCTTATCTTTGCCTTTCCGATGCTCTGGAAGAAGTTTGTTATCACCATCTGCGATCCCACGAGCATGAATGCCGCCATCATTATCCTCAGTCCGTTTACAGAGAGGTCGATGAGCTGCTGGTCGGTGGTGAAGAGTCGTGCGCAAGGCCCGGGTATCAGTTCAGCCACGAGGAATCCAATCGTTGTGATTACCGTTCCGGCTATTGTGGCGAGGCTGAGCACACGCATCAGTCTGTCGAGCTTCTGCGCTCCGTAGTTGTATCCGGCTATGGGCTGCATACCCTGTGTCAGTCCCATGTTCACCATCACGAAGATGAAGCACACCTTGTTGGCTATGCCGTAGGCACCCACGGCGAGGTCGCCGCTATACATGAGCAGTCCCTTGTTGATGAATATCACCACGATACACGCACACACGTTCATCGAGAACGGTGAGAGTCCGATGGCGAGTATGTTTTTCACGATTGCCTTCTTCAGTCCGTATATTCCGCGTTTCAGATGCAGCAGTTCGTTCTTGTTGCTGAATATGCGCATCTGCCACACCAGTGCCAGCATCTGCGAGAGGATTGTGGCATAGGCTGCACCCTGTATTCCCATGTTCAGTGGATAGATGAATATAGGGTCGAGTATGGTGTTGAGCACCACGGTGAATATCGTGGCATACATTGCCTGGCGGGGTTTCCCGGATGCTCTGAGCACGGCGTTCATTCCGAAATACATGTGGGAGAACACGTTTCCCAGCAACACTATCACCATATAGTCTTTGGCATAGGGCAGAGTCTGTTCGCTTGCACCGAAGAAATAAAGAATAGGGTCGAGAAACAGCAGCGAAACGATGCTGAATGCCAGTCCGATGATGAGGTTCAGCGTCACGGTGTTTCCCAATACCCTCTGTGCCGTGTTGTAGTCTTTCTGTCCGAGTTTCACTGAGATGCACGTTGATGCTCCCACACCTACGCCGGCTCCGAAAGCCGCTCCCAGGTTCATGAACGGGAAGGTGAGTGCCAGTCCGCTGATGGCCATCGGTCCCACTCCCTGTCCGATGAAAATGCTGTCCACCATATTATAAAGCGACGATGCCGTCATCGCGATTATGGCAGGCAGTGAATATTGCATGAGCAGTTTGCCCACAGGCTTGTTGCCTAATTCTAATGTTGCTTTGTTGTTCATTGTCTTCTTTTGATTGTTGTAATGTCATGAAGTCATCCCATGATTCATTCCCGTAATGGGGGAGAACATCATTAAGCTCCAACCGGTCATTATGCCGTCAGATGCAGATGACCCTATTTGGGTCGGACAGCATTCCTTGCTGTTCCGTTGCTTGCTGTCCCGTCATTCAATCAGGAAGATGTCTTCGTTGCCATTGGCGTCTGTGTCGTCTTCTTTCTCTTTAGGCTTCGGCGGATTCTTCAGCTGTCCGTTTTCATCGAACATGCCGTAGGTGGTTCTCAGCACGATGAATTCCGTTCTTCTGTTCAGCTGGTTGCAGATTTCCTGTTTCTCCTTGTCGAGTTTCTTTATGAATTCCTCGGTGAGCACGTCGCCCTCTTTGAGCCATGTGTATTTCTCGGTGAGTTTCTTCCTTATCGTCTTAGGCTTCATCTTGCCGTATCCCACAGGTGTCAGTCTCTTGGCACTCACACCCTTGGCGATGAGATATCTCACCACGCTTTCAGCCCTTCGCTGCGACAGTTTCTTGTTGTAGGCCTCGCTGCCCTTGTAGTCGCAGTGTGCGCTCAGCTCTATCGTCACGTTCGGGTTCTCCTGCAGCAGTTTCACGAGTTCGTCGAGAGCCGTTTCCGATTCCTTGCGCAGCGATGACTTGTCGAAGTCGTAGAAGATGTTGTCGATGAGCACCGGCACACGGATTGATGCCAGCGGGAACTGCAGCACGTGGTCTTCCGACTCCGCAGTGGGCTTGATGCTAATCTCCTCTTTGTGGTTCAGGAATCCCTTGCAGGTGGCGAGCAGCACGTAGTCCACTCCCGGTTCCACCACTTCGGTGAACGATCCGTCGCCTTTCACGCTGAGCTTTTTGTTCGTGCCGTCGTTGCCCACGAGATACACCTGTGCGTCGGGCAGTTCATATCCTTCCATCTCATACACCCATCCCGTGACGGTCTGTATTATCTCCGGTTTCTCAAAGCTGTAGATATGGTCCCAGCCGCGTCCGTCGCCTCTGTTTGACGAGAAGAATCCCCTGTTGTGTGCTCCCTCGAAAGTCATTCCGAAGTCGTCGCCCTGGGAGTTCAGCGGATATCCCGGATGTTCCAGTATGATTTTCTTTCCGCTCTTGTCCGTCTTGGCGATGAAGATGTCGAGACCGCCCAGACCCGGATGTCCGTTGCTTGAGAAATAGAGGTCACCGTTTGGTCGGAATGTAGGAAACATCTCGTCTCCAGCCGTGTTGATGGGCTCGCCCAGATTTTCCACTCCTCCCAGTCCTGCCGCTGTGATTCTCACTCTCCAGATGTCGAGTCCGCCCTTTCCTCCCGGCATGTCGGAAGTGAAGTAGAGCCATTCTCCGTCCGGCGACACTGCGGGGTGGGCGAAGCTCGACAGCGTGTCGCGTGTTATCTCCAGCTTTGTTGCCTTTCCCCATGCTGCGTCAGCACGGTTTGATGTGGCTATCGTGGCATATCTGGGGTAGGAGGGGTCGCTCACGCATTGGGTGAGATACATCACCCTCTGGTCTGGCGAGAAGCAGCATGCACCCTCGTCAAACTCTGTGTTGAGTCCCGATGTGATGGTCTGCGGCCGTCCCCATTTTCCTTTGTCGTCTTTCTGCGAATAGAAGATGTCGCCGTTTTTCGTTCCCGTTATTCCGCTCAGTTCGTCGCCCTCCGCCTCGTTGCGGGTTGAGGTGAAGAACAGCTGTTCATACTGGTCTCCGCAGAACATCGGCGAGAAGTCGGCACGTCGTGAATTGAATATGTCCATCTTCTTCACTATATATCTCGATCCCGCATCCTTTGCAGCCTTTGCCGTGCGTGCCGACTGCAGTCCGTCTTTCGCCAGCTGGTTGTCTGGCATGGAGTCGAGCACCAGGAGGAATTCCTTCTCCGCCTCCTTGTAGTTGGCATCTTTTAGCAGCGCACGTGCGAAATCGAGATGCGTCTGCAGACTGTCGGCGCCGTATCTGATGGCGTTGCGGTAGGCGGCGATAGCCTTTCCGTTGGAGTTTATGCGGTTGTAGCAGTATGCCATGCGCATGGCATAGAGACCCCTTGCCGTCCTGTCCTTGGGTTTCGATTTGGAGTATGCCTGTTTGTATTGGGCCGCAGCGTCGAAGTATTCGCCAAGAGCGAGAAATTTCTCACCCTTCTTGAAGTTGCGGTCGGCGCCACAGGAGACGAGAACAGCCACGAGAACAGCCAATGCCGCCCACATCCTCAATCCCGGATAGTGATGAGGCTGACGGGGCATTGCGTTGTTGTTTGATTTCCTTGATATATTGTTCATGCTTATTCCTTAATAAT
This sequence comes from Prevotella sp. CAG:592, assembly GCF_000436015.1. Taxonomy (NCBI): domain Bacteria; kingdom Pseudomonadati; phylum Bacteroidota; class Bacteroidia; order Bacteroidales; family Prevotellaceae; genus Prevotella; species Prevotella sp. CAG:592. Next base: position 48,424 of record NZ_FR892633.1, read on the forward strand.
ATAAGAAAAAACTCAAACTTGCCGTTTTTATTGTGCAATCGGCAGCTTTATTGTTCGAAAGGCAGTCTGAAAGAACATCCCTCTTTCCATCTGCTGCATCCGTATGCTGTCTTTCCCTTTATCACCACGCCTTTGCCACACACCGGACATACGTCGCCCGGTTTCACTCCGGTTGCGTCGCCTGGCTTGGCTGCAGACTTCGTTGCCGTCGTAGCTTTAGGTTTGGCTGCAGTTTTCCGCTTGGTCTTCTTTTTCAGGTCCTCTTCAGTGAGAATCGTGACGCGTCGGTTGGAGTTGTCGCTCAACACGTCGTGTACGATGGTGGCAATCTGCTCCTTCAGTTCGCTGATAAACTGAGCCGGGTCGTAAGTCTTGTGCTCTATGTCGCGCAGTTTCTTCTCCCATATTCCCGTCAGCTCACAGCTCTTGAGCAGTTCCTCCTTGATGAGGTCGATGAGTTCGATGCCTGTAGCCGTAGCCACGAGGTTTTTTCTCTCCCTTCGGATATAGTGCCTCTTGAACAGCGTCTCTATGATGCCTGCCCTCGACGATGGTCTGCCGATGCCGTTCTCCTTGAGCGCCGCCCGCAGTTCCTCGTTGTCAACGAACTTTCCTGCCGTTTCCATTGCCCTGAGCAGCGTTGCCTCGGTGTAGTATTTCGGCGGTGTGGTCCATTTCTCCGTCAGCGTAGGCGTGTGTTCTCCGCTCTCACCCTTTTCGAATGCCGGCAGCGTGCGCTCCTCGTCCTGCGGCTTGGCGTCGCCGTCGTCGGCAGTCTGCCTGTCGGCAGCGTCCTTGGCATACACCGCCCTCCATCCCGGATCGAGAATCAGTTTTCCGGTGGCTTTGAATTCTATGCCGTCCACATCGCCCATCACCGTTGTCGTGGCGAACTTGCAGTCTGGATAGAACACGCTGATGAAGCGCCTGGCTATCAGGTCGTAGACGTGGCGTTCCATGTCGGTGAGTCCCTGTGCCGGCACTCCGGTGGGTATTATGGCGTGGTGGTCGGTCACTTTGCTCGTGTCGAACACCTTTTTCGACTTCTTCAGCGGTTTTCCCCTCAGTGCCGTGAGGAGCTGGTCGTAGCCCTTTATGCCGTTCAGTATTCCTCCGCATTTGGGATAGATGTCGTCGCTCAGATATTGTGTGTCCACACGGGGGTATGTAGTCAGCTTGCGCTCATAGAGAGTCTGTATTATCTTCAGCGTCATGTCGGCGCTCATGCCGAATTTGCGGTTGCAGTCCACCTGCAACGAGGTGAGGTCGTAGAGGTGTGGCGGTGCTTCTGTGCCGCGTTTCTTCTGCACGTCGGTTACGGTGAACGGTTTTCCCTCTATCGTGGCAAACGCCTGTTCTCCCTCCTCCTTGGTGGTGAATTTTCCTTTCGTAGCCGTGAACGTGGTGTCGCGGTATATCGTGGCGAGCACCCAGTAAGGCTCCGGTTCAAAGTTGTCAATCTCCTTCTGCCTGTTCACTATCAGCGCCAGCGTTGGTGTCTGCACTCGTCCTATCGACAGCACCTGCCTGTTCTGCCCGTATTTCAGCGTGTACAGGCGGGTGGCGTTCATTCCCAATATCCAGTCGCCGATGGCACGGCTCAGTCCGGCGAGATACAGCGGCTGGTAGTCGTCCTGCGGCTTCAGGTTGCCGAATCCCTCGCGAATCGCCTCGTCGGTCATCGATGATATCCAGAGGCGCTTCACCGGACATTTCGCGTTGGCCTTCTGCATCACCCATCGCTGAATCAGCTCACCCTCCTGTCCGGCGTCGCCGCAGTTTATGATGCCGTCGGCATTCTGCATCAGTTTCTCGATGACAGAGAACTGCTTTGCTATTCCCTTGTCGTCGATGAGCTTTATGCCGAAGCGTTGTGGAATCATGGGCAGCGCCGCCAGGCTCCACCGCTTCCATAGGGCGGTGTAGTCTTCAGGTTCCTTCAGCGTGCACAGGTGTCCGAAGGTCCACGTCACTTGGTATCCGTTGCCCTCCATATATCCGTCGTGTGCGCTGTTGGCTCCGATAATCTTGGCGATGTCCTTTGCCACGCTGGGTTTCTCTGCTATGCAAACTATCATTTGTAGGCTCTGCTTATTTTCTCAGTGCTTCAGTTATTTCCAATACATACACGTCGTGGTATCCGCCGTGCTTTTCGCCATACCATTGCGTCAGCTGCTTGTCAATCATGTTCTCCTCCTTCAGTGTGTCTTTGTATAGCTTGCGGCAGACCAGTGTCAGTCGGGCCTCTTCAAAGGTCACTTCTCCTCCCTCAAGTGTCACCGGTGTGAGTCCAGCCTCGTGTGCCTTGTCGAAGTCTCTTCCCGATTTCGAACCGCAGAAGTTGTATGCCTGGCGTGCCTTCTCGCTGTTGCCCAGAAACTGCAGCGTCAGCGTGTCGTTCTCTTCGATGAACTGGTGGGTGTAGCGTTCCGGACGGATGAAGACCACTGCCACAGGTTTGTTCCATAGCCATCCGAGACATCCCCACGATGCCGTCATCATGTTGAACTTCTCTTCATTGCCCGCCGTCACGAGCATCCATTCCTTGCCTATAGTCTCAAACACGTTGTCGTTGAGATCTCTCATGTCGATTCTTTCCATATTGCTATATTGTTGTCTTGTTTTTGTTCATGCCGGCAGAAAACCTGAGATGCTTGTCGCATCGTTGGGCCGTCATGCCGTGATATTCTTTTTCCGGTTCCGAAAATCCAAGTAGGTTTCTGATGCCGGATTCGGTTCTAATCTGCAAAAATACTCATTATTGGTGAGATTTTGCCACGCTTGGGCGAAAATGTTAGGTATTTGCATTATCTTTAAATAAGATAAGCTGCGGCTCGGCAAAAAAATGAAAGTCTTGCGTCTTTTCATTTTGTTTTGTGCTCGCCTTGCATTATCTTTGCATAAGATAAGCTTCGGTTCGGGATAAGAAAAGAATGGATTCATTTCGTTCTCCTCTCGCCTTGCATTATCTTTGTCTCCCCTAAAATAAAAAAACATGAGAATAAACATCATTGCCGCCGTGGACAGAAACAGGGCGATAGGAAAGGAAAACAAACTGTTGTATTGGTTGCCCAACGATCTGAAGCGCTTCAAGCTCCTCACCACGGGCCACACCATAGTGATGGGTCGCAAGACCTTTGAGTCGCTTCCCAAAGGAGCATTGCCAAACAGACGCAACGTGGTGGTGAGCCGCAGCGTGGCGGAGCTGCCGGGATGCGACGTATACCCTTCGATTGACGAGGCGCTGAAGTCTTGTTCAGCCCAGGAAGACGTATATATCATCGGCGGCGAGAGCGTATACCGGCAGGCATTGCCGTTTGCCGACCGCCTGTGTCTCACCGAGATAGAAGCCGAGACGGAGGGAGCCGACGCCTTCTTCCCCGATTATTCATCATGGCATGAAGCAGCCCGTGAAGCCCATTCTGCCGACGACCGCCATTCGCATGACTATGCTTTCGTAGACTATGTGAAGTGATGCTCTAAGCAGCAGTCAATCCCATCCGGCAGCTAATCCCAACCATCAGTCAATCCCATGACATACGCTCCTTGCGCATTACCTTTGCAACTGGAACAACAACACAACGCATCATAGAAACAAAAGAGGGGAATAATAGGGCAAACTATCGTATAAAAGGATAACACTTTATTGTATATTTGTCAATAAAGTGGTCTTTTTAACGCATAAATGTGCTTGTATTATGATTGTCGTCAATTAAAACGTTAATTTTTGTAGAAAACTATTTGACGATAAGGAATAAATATATACTTTTGTCGTCGGAAAGAAGAAATTGGAAGAATTTAGAAAGAGGAACGAATACTTGTCTATGCAAAAAGTCAGCGATATATGCAGTTCTGACAAAATAAGGTAAGACGCAACGCTTTCAAAAAAGGTGAGTGGACTACTGTCGTCCTGCCGGACGTGGCAAAATACCCTGACGGCGAATACTGGCAGCTCAAGGAATATGACGAAATAGAGAACAAGGTGTACTTCAGCGAAATCTCCGACAGGAAGAACTTGAAGGAGAACACTCCATACGTGTTCAAACCGGCGGCAATGTGAAGAATCTCAAGAGCGGCGTCTACATCATGGGAAAGAAGAAGGTAATTCAGCCTTGACGGCGCACGGCTCCAGGCTCCGCAGAAGGGCGTAAACGTAGTGGTGAAGATGTTTGCCGACGGCAAGACACGCTCCTTCAAGATGATAAAGAGATAGGGACATAATCCAGATACTAACGGACAGAAAAAGAAATCATCCTGCATTGCGATGCGACGATGCCTGTCGCCGCTCGTATGCAGGATGATTCCTTTTAAACCCAATCGGTCATTAGGGTTTGCTTTGGTTTTGGTCTTTTAGAAGAATGGATTTTGATTTAAATCGCCCCATACTCCCTCGTTGCATTGAAACACGGACACGCCTTCTGCCATGCCTTGGGATTGTTGGCGCCCCAGATGTCGCGGTGGCCCATGATGAGGGCGTTGGGGTAACGGCTCCTCAGTTCTATCAGCAGGTGTACGATGGCTGCCTTCTGCTCTATCGTGCGGTTGTCGGTGGGGTGGCCTTTGGCGTCGATGCCGCCTACGTAGGCGATGTTTATCGCCGACTGGTTGTAGCCCCTCACTCCGTTGCTCACCTTCTCCTCGTCGAGCAGCTTCACCATCCTGCCGTCTGGCATCGCCACATAATGATAGCCCGGCGCATGCCATCCGCGGCTCTTGAATTCTGCCAGCAACTGTTCAATACTCGTCTTGCGGCTGCTCGCCGTGCAATGGATAAAAATTCTCTTGATGTTTCTCATGATAATGTTTTGATTATTTGTTTGTGTGATTCTTGTAGTCGTAGGATAAGCTTCATGTTCCTTTCTGATTATCCCGAATCGGTCGTTAGGGCTTGCTTGGATTTTGTTCTTTTAGAAGAGTGGATTTTGTTTGGCTTTTAATGAGTAATAGCGAGCTATTGCGAATTAAAAACAAGCAAAAGACGCCTTATAAAAAGCAAAAGACTGCAAGCGGTATTAAAATAATACATTGAACGGCCTAATGACCGTTTTGGGTTTATCCTTACTGTCATTCTCCATCCAGGTCCTTGTCCCTGTTCTCCTCCTGATTCCTGTACCCCCGATTTTCTTTCGCGTCCTCCTCATGGTTTTCTTTTCTGTTCTCCTTCCGGTTCTCTTTCAGACTCTCCTCCAGCGCCTCGCCCAGTGCGTTGTCCTTTCGCTTCAGAAATCCCGTTGCCAGCCGCATGAGCGAGAACCTGCCGGCATAGCCATGCAGCGCGAGCACGTGGTTCACGATGCTGTCCATCTCCCACACGCAAGCCAGCGACAGTCCTGCTGCCGCCGTGGTGGTGTGGTTGGCGATGCCCAGCGGTTCGAAGATTGCCATTCCCATTATCGCACCGAAAAAGAGATATGCGAAATAGTCTATCAGCTTGTTGCAGGTGCGTCTGCCAGCCCTCGACAGTCTGATGGGCACCTTCCGTTTCTGCGATTCCGACACGCCGAACCACAGGTCGGTCACTATCAGCACCGCTATGCACACAATCATCCATCTCAGGTCTTTCACCACCTGCATCGCCTCCGCCGCCATCGTGGCAGTGGCAGTCATTGTAGTCATTAGTCTCGTCATAATCTATTAAGTGATTCTGGTTATTATATTGAGTAATTCTGGTTATTTGACTACAATATAATAAGGTGGCAACCGAAAAAGTCGATTACCGTCTGTTTCTTGTCCATAATGTATGATAAAGTCGTCAGGCAACGGGACAGCGGTGCCGATTTGTTCCTGATTCGCACTAACGGGCTGTTATAACATAATTATCCCAAAACACTGATTCCTTCTTCAGAAGTACCAAAATCCACTAAAAAACCAACGGACGTTTTGTGTTGAAAACTGATAAGGATTCTGCCCACTTGGGGCAACGTGCTTGCCCCAAGTGGGCAAGCAGCTTACCCACATTGGGCACGCTACTTGCCCCAAAACAGGTATATAATGGTACAGAAATCGGGTGTTTATGTTCTCCTGACTTGTCACTCAAGAAACACTTATTTTATAAGTGATTGATAAACAATATTTTTATCATTGCGTCACCTGATTTTGGGTGACGCAATGACGAAGTCAGGAAAAAGTTGACACAGTCGGCTTGTCATCAGTTGGCAAATACAAGGGCAGCCGATGCAAGCAATCCGAATATAAACATATTGCGTGCCGTCATTCCAAGCACACGGTTAAGCTCGGCACCTTTCCTTATATATCGCATCTCGTTGAACGCCCATGTATGGAATGGCGTGTATATAATTAATAGCGATTGTGTCCATTGTCCGTCGTGCCAATCGAGTAACACAACACCTACAATAGCCAGAATGGTGCCTACAAGTCCGAGCATAAGATACAAAACCAGTCCGCCGCGCTCGCCAATGCGCACAATAAGCGTAAGCTTTCCTGCACGCCTATCGTTCTCGATGTCACGATAGTTGTTCACCACGAGCAATGTGTCAATAATCAGTCCGCAAGCTATCGACATCAATACCACGGCAAACGGAATAGACGTAAGCGCGGTAGGAGGAGCCGTGAGCCAATAGGTCATGCAAACAGGCACAATACCAAAGAATACGAGCACAAGCAAATCGCCAAGTCCGATGTACGAGAACGATATGGTATACAGAAAGCAGAAGACAACGCATGCCAGTCCAACCATTATCATCTCCCAACCACCATAATATACCAGAGGCAGTCCAACGATGCAAGCCAAAAGAGTAGTAACGAATAAACCACTACGCATAGCCGATGCCGTTATCCATCCTTGCGCGCAGGCACGCTTCGGACCAAGACGTTGTTCGTCGTCAGTACCTTTCATAAAGTCGAAGTAGTCGTTAATAAAGTTGGCATCCACCTGCATTATCAAAGCAAACAGCATGCACAACACAGCTGGCACAACCCTTATTCCACACCATCCATACATAGCCACGGCACAGGCAATACCTATCATAACGGGCACGGCAGCACCGGTGAGCGTCTTGGGGCGTGCGGCAAGAATCCAAGCCTTAAGAGAATTAACCCTTACATTTGTTTCATCCATTATATTTGTTTTAATCTGTTATTGGTCTTTTTATCAATTGTTTCTTGCAAATTTAGCCATAATAAACTGATTTTGCAAGTAAATATCTATCTCATTCAATTATGGATACACGAAACGTAAGCCTCGACCTCATGGAGTTTGTCAAGCAAAACATACTGCCAAGGTCCGTCAATTTGCAAAAGCCAATTACAAGAACTTCATTGAAATTAACTTTGATAACGAAAAAAGTCTACAGACCATCGGGCTTCATCGCTTGCCGGTCTGTAGACTTATAGCGGAAAGAGGGGGATTCGAACCCCCGATACGCTTTTGACGTATACACGCTTTCCAGGCGTGCCTCTTCAGCCACTCGAGCACCTTTCCTTTTTTCTTTTTGAGGCTGATGTAGACTCCAATGCGGTATGGAGCCGCTTTTCTGCTGCAAAGGTAATACTTTTGCATGACATAACCGCATTTTGCGTTCACATTTTTCTTCATGCCCCTGCCGTGGATGGAGTGGGAGAGGGCATAAAAGGTTTCCGGAGTATAAGAGGCGGCAGATGATTTCTGACTGCTTTTCAAATATTTTCATGAAAAAACTTGATAATCATATACAAACATCGTATCTTTGCCCTGTATAAACCCTGAACGGCAAAATTACCGTTCGGGGCTGTATCTAATGAAAGAAAAACGCGACACTACAGGTGACAGAACCAGTCTCCTCACTTCAAGACATACACACACTTGATTCCATCGGCCCTTTGCGGCAGATGGCTGACAGAGGCAAGGCTGCACGCAGTTGTATAATATTACATCGAACGGCGTGATGACCGTTTGGGATTTAATATCAAATATCATAAAAAACAAAAAAAAAGATATGAGTAAAGTATCAATGCGCGGACAGGAGATGCCGGAATCTCCAATCAGCAAGCTGGTTCCACTGGCTGCCGCAGCGAAAGAAAGAGGAACGAAGGTGTATCATCTCAATATCGGACAGCCAGACCTGCCTACACCGCAGGTGGGACTCGACGCTCTGAAAAACATCGACAGGACGCTTCTGGAATATTCCACTCCGGAGGGCTATCTGAGCTACAGAAAGAAGCTCGCCGGATACTACAAGAAGTACGACATCAATGTGGAGCCCGACGACATCGTGATAACCTGCGGCGGAAGCGAGGCGGTGCAGATAGCATTCATGGCTTGTCTCGACCCGGGCGACGAGATAATTCTCACCGAACCTCTCTATGCCAACTATCTCGGCTTCGCCATCCCGGCTGGTATCAAGGTGCGCACGATAACCACTAAGATTGAAGACGGATTCGCACTGCCGGCAGTGGAGAAATTCGAAGAACTCATCAACGAGAAGACCAAGGCCATCCTCATCTGCAACCCTAACAACCCCACCGGAAGCCTCTATACTCCAGAGGAGATGGACCAGATAAGAGACATGGTGAAGAAACACGACCTGCTCCTCTTCTCCGACGAGGTGTACCGCGAGTTCGTGTATACTGAGAACCCGTATATCAGCGCAGGCAGTCTGAAGGGAATAGAGCAGAACGTGGTGATTCTCGACTCCGTGAGCAAGCGCTACAGTGAGTGTGGAGTGAGGATAGGAGCCCTCGTCACAAGAAACAAGGAAATCAGAGACACGGCAATAAAATTCTGCCAGGCCCGCGTGTCGCCTCCTCTCGTAGGCCAGATTGTCGCCGAAGCTTCGGTGGACACTCCCGACGAGTATTTCCGTGAGGTGTACGACGAATACGTGGAGCGCCGCAACTGTCTAATCAGCGGACTAAACGACATCCCCGGAGTATTCTCTCCCACACCGATGGGAGCCTTCTATACCGTGGCGAAGCTGCCGGTAGACGATGCCGACAAGTTCTGCAGCTGGTGTCTCTCTTCGTTCAGCTACGAGGGCCAGACAGTCATGATGGCACCTGCCAGCGGCTTCTACATCACCCCCGGTGCCGGCCGCAACCAGGTGAGAATCGCCTACGTATTGAAGAAGGAAGACATGGAGCGTGCGATCATCGTATTGCGCAAGGCCCTCGAGGCTTATCCGGGCAGAGTGGAGGAATAAAGTACTTGCCAACGGGGCAGGGTAGAGGGATTTTGAATTTGTCAGCCCGTTCTGTAGTCCATCTGATTTATAATCTTTATATTTGCAAGCGGAAAGTTCCCCGGAAACAATGGCAATGCCACCGGTTGCGAGAGTAATAACATTGTTTGATAATCAAAAAAATGTGGTATGGACAAGGAGTATATACAGAAAGTGGTCGCTGAATTTCCAGAAGACGTGAAGCAGGTAATGACAGTTGCCTCGGTAGTGTGTGTCGAAGGTTTGGACCTTGAGGTCCTGTGTAATATCTGTGAGCCGAATTGCCCACAGGCGTTATACGAGGTGGCGGAGGCTCTTTGCCGTGGCAATTGGCTGCTCCGTGAGCACAGGCGCATTCATTGCAACCCTGCCATTGCCGATGCCGTATTGGAGCGGAATGCCATTGGCGAGAGCCGCATGAAGAGTCTGCTGATAAATCTGAAAGATTATCTGGAGATAAATCCATTGGATGATTATCTCTCCAGAAGGCAGTATTTCGTTGCAGCCAGATTGCTCTTGGACTATGCCATGGAGAAGTGGGAGGATTATCAGGAGAAGGACCTGCAGTTTGTCTCGGCTTTCCAGACGGATGCCATCCTGTTTGCATCAAATGCGGAACTCTCGTTTCACAGAAATCCCCGTCAGGCGGTGAGCAGCCTGGAACAACGTTTCGACTTCAGGCTTCTCCTCTTCACCTTCCATGTCACCGGAAACCAAAGGGCCTTCGACATGATGGGAGCACTGTATTCCAGAATCTTCAGATACGATGAGGCTACGGTGTGCTTCGAGACGGCAGACCCCTCTCCTCTGTTGCATCAGTACCAGCTCATGTATCTCTCGGAGATGTACTGGAATCTGGGCCTTCTCGCAAAGTCATTCGCATACGCATACAATGCATTCCGCAAAAACGAGATGGAGGAAGAAGCAGACCAGAACATCATGGTCTGTCTGTACATCTCCCGCCAGTGTGCATTAAACGACAGTATGGACAGTAGCAGGATGTGGCTCGAAAAGGGCAAGGCGCTCATCGGCAAGAGGCGTGTTCCGGAGATTCATCCGATACGTATCATGTATCTTGAGATAGAAGCACTGTTGGCTAACGACAACTATTCCAAGGCGGATGAATATCTCGAGAAGTCAGAGCTCATGGCGATAAGGCTGTATGGTGAGAATTCACCGGAGCTGAGCATGATTTCCTACATACGCTATGAATTGTATGTAAGGCTGGGAATGTCGCGCAAATCCATAGAGGCATATAGAGACTACGTTGACTTCACGCATTTCAATTATGGATTCTCGCCGGCAGACCTGTCGGTCCTGTATTCCTCCATCGTCGATTCCTGCAATGAGAGGGGAAGCTACTGCACCGCCGCCATCTACGAGGAGCGGATGCAAGACCTACATTCTGACTCTGATAATGCCTCTTTTGCTCCCGGTGTGCGCTTCTTCAAGGCTCTCACCGAGGCATCCAACAGTCTGACGCATTATGATTATGAGTTGTGTGCCGCTCACATTGAAGACGCCCGAAGCATCTTTTTTGGCGAGATAAAACCGGACGAAGAAACGCTTGAAGCTATCCGGCCGGTTTTCGAAGGAGGTGCCATTCCTGATTTCGTGATGGGAACGGTATACCGGAGAGCACTTGCCGACTGGGATTTTGAGGCCAGACTGAAGCGTGGGGATTATGCTGAGGCCAGGACGTTGATAGAGGAAGAGCTTGCTGATGAGCAGAATGTCAAAGAGCGCCTGCTCCTCTCTGTGCAGCAGGGCAGGATTGACATAAAAGAAGGTGACACCCAGACGGGCATCGAGCTCTGGTGGGATGTGGTGAGACGAGCCGATGCGCCATGGCGGTTTGAAATCGCCAAGTTCATTGCCGGATGCGCCGCTGAACTTGAACTGCAATCAGAAGCAATCCTGTTCTATGAAACTGCTCTGCAGCCTGAATCCATGATATATGCAAAGACGAAGGATCTGGCTGTGGCATTGCGCTCTTATGCTGAAATCCTGCAGACATACGGCAGACAGCAGAAGTCCGACGAACTGTTCCAGCAGGCAATAGAACTCCTGAAGGCCACCCATGACCGCGACGGAGTGGCATTGGCTTTCTGGTATTGGGGATCGATGAAGCAGGACCATGAGGCAGAATTCCTGATGTCGCGCGCCATTAAATATTGGGACAGGGAGGGCGTCTTTGACGAAACGTTGAGCCACATGAACAGGGAGTATGCCCTGGCTTTAGGACAGCAAGGCAAGATGAATGAGGCACGCACGGCTGCAAGACGGGCTGTGGATCTCTATCCGGGCTGCTACCCGGATTATCTGGAAGAGGAAATCGAGGAGTATCTGTAGCTCCTTTGTTGATAGTGATTAAAACAATATAACAACACTCCGATTACGGTACAGCAGATTGGTGACAAATTGGAAAGCCACAAGTCCATTGACGGTATGGTGGAAAGGTAATGACGGATAGTCTAATTCCTTTCCACCATTTTCACTATTTTGCAGAAAATACAATATCGTTTGCAGACGACCAAGAACCAAAAATATAACAAAAAGGTTTCAAAAATATGGTACAGACATCAAACCAAAGCACTGTAAATAAGATAGAAATGAGGCTTAGAGGGAAGGGACGTGGTATCAATCCGTCTGTTGAAGACATTGCCCAGACTATAGCCAAACGAGACAAGGCGAAGATTGTACCTATGGGAGCTGAAGTGCGCACACATCTAATACCTCTGGCCTCAGACGGCTTTCACAACGAATAGTTAATATAGCCTCAGACGGCGTAACAACGAATGTCCTTGTAAGGATAGTAAATGGTCGAAAATAGTGCCTGTATGGTCGAAAAAATCTAAAGAGGTCTTCATGTTATTATTGTCTTGTTTATATTCTCTTTAACCACAGATCCATGAATCTGTCGTAGATGTGGTAGCCGTCATTGGTTCTATATACCAATTCCTTGTCTTCTAAAATCTTAAGAGCAGCCTTTACGCTGCTGGCTCCGCTCAATTTATGACCTTTGATGAACTTGCTTGCTGTCGGTTGTGCAACGATGCCGTCCTTGGCAATGGCTTTGAGAAGAGCAAACTGATTTTCTGTAAAGAACTGCGTCATGCTCTCATACTGCGGTTCTCTTCCCTCAAGGATGGAAAGGAGAGCGGCATTGACTTGCGACATGTTTCCGACTTGGCTTTCTGATTCGTAAAGGCGGTTCATAATGCATTGGATATACCAAGTATGCCCATCGAACTGCTGATAGACATGCTCGAAAATCTCTTTTGATAAGTCACCACCTTTCTGCTTAAAGAAGCTTTGGCAGAAGTTATAGTAAATGTCGCATTTCAGTGGCTTTAAGCCCATCATCTCTGTGCTTTGGTAGAATGGATGTTTTGGCGAGCCGAATATTTCAGCCATCAAATGTTGTTTGCTGCCAGAAAAGATAAAGTGGACATGTTGGGCGAACTGAATGTAGGAGCGAAGCAAAGCCTCCGTTCCCTTCTCTGGATATTCAGCTATCTGCTGAAATTCATCGATGGCGATATATACCTCTTTGCCACTCTCGTTGAGATAATTTAAGATGCTACGAATAGTAATATCTTCTTGTGTTGGTTCCACCGTGATGGAGACACTCGGTTCGCCTGTCAATGGATCCATGCTAAGCACTGGGCGTAAGGCACTGAAGAAAGCAATGGTCTTCTCGAAGAATGAGGCGTTCTTGCGCACAATGTCGTTGATGACCATAACGCCAAGTCGCTCCACAAAATCATTCAAGTTCTTGGTGGCGAAAATGTCAAGGTATAGGCATATGGCATCATTCTCTTCTTCCTTGAGATGGTAGAAGGTGTTCTTGATAAGTCCTGTCTTGCCAATCCTTCGAGGAGAGATGAGGGTAATATTTCTTCCGTTCTTCAAGTGGGAAAGTAAAGTCTTTGTTTCTGCCTCTCTATCGCAAAAATACTCAGGGCTTTCATAACCTTGATAGACGAAAGGATTCGCTAATTTCTTGTAACTTAGTGTCATACGCCATTACATGTTTTATGTTACAACTTTTTTGTAATGACAAAGGTACGACTATTTCTTGAATATTTAAAAGAAAAAGGGCAGAAAGTTGGCTCATCCGACATTTGGAGTGATTTGAAGCGCGCATCACATCTAATAGCTCTGGCCTCAGACGGCTTTCACAACGAATAGAAATCCATCATTCGTTCAGTCTGCACTTCCAAACGGGCGTGTTGTGATTTTTGGTCAGAAAAACACCATTTTCATGCTCAAAATCTCCCCCCTGCCGTGGGGAATGAAACCCCACATTAGGGGGAATCGTTCCCCACGCCGTGGGGGATTTTTTTGCATGTGTCATATACCAGACATGTGAACACCTTCAGGACTCACTCTTCATGAGCATAATTCGCAATAGCTCGCTATTACTCATTAAAAGTCAAACAAAAATCCACACTTCTAAAAGCTCAAAATCCAAGCAAGCCCTAACGACCGATTGGAGTTAAAAAGGATTACCCCTTTGCTATTCGCATCGTTAATTTCAGTATTCCTTATCGGCTGCCGAAACACTTAAACTGCATGAGCCACAGGTTGCGTTGCTCAAATGCCGGGTCATACTCTTCATACGAGTCTACATCTAAAATGAGTTGCGTGGGCCGCTCCTTGCCTGTGATTGAAGTCCAGTCGGCAAGTCCAAGACCGTTGGGGTTGCCAGTCTTTATAAAGTTGGCATAGTAGTTTATGAATTGGTCTGACACGCGGTAGTCGTCAGGTTGCCAGTCATACACACGATTGGTGGGCAAGGTGCCCATAGCATATTCGATATCGGCCGAGTGGACAGCACCCTTGAACTCATCATATTCGGGAATGGTCATCACGTCGCCATCGCCTTTCTTTTGCACACCGCCAGCCAGACCTGCGACCAGCTCGTTGTTGCGCATCGCGGGACGCGGACGTGAGAAATAGTAGCGATAGACCGGTTGACCAGAGGTTTTGGCATGCAGATAGCCAAAAAGCCACGTGCCATAGGCAATGAACTGATCGGAGGCGAAGTCGACGCCTGGCTTGCCCAACACATCGCGGTCGGTATTCAGACCATACATACGCATGGCCTCATCGGTCTTGTCGCCAAAGGTGGCCTCAAGGGCGGGGCGAAAGTTTTCAAGTGTGGGGGCCTTTCCGCCAAGATAGGCTTGCGGCGACATCTCTAAACTATTGCGACCTACGAGCAACGGCACTTTCTGTTGGTGCCCATTGAGATAAGCATCGGTGGGGTCTTCGGTAAAGAAGTAGCCGTCAAGACAATAAGATGCCAGTCCGCCAGACTGCGTCTTAGCCAACAGTTCGTCGGCAGACATCTTGCGGGCATCGGCAATATTTTTCAACCCCAACTCTTTCAGCTTCTCGACGCCTTGCTTCTCGGCATCTTTAAGTGAAAGCAAGCGTCGGCCACACACGGCTCCTGACGATGCCATAGCACGAGCAATCATGCCACGCGTAAGAGGCGATACCAGCAACGCGCTGACCGACATAGAGCCTGCCGACTCGCCAACAATGGTTATTTGCTTGGGGTCGCCACCAAAGGCAGCAATGTTTTCATACACCCACTCGATGGCCGCCGCTTGATCCATAAAACCATAGTTGCCAGAACCTTTATACGATGTTTCCTTCGACAACTGCGGATGTGAGAAGAACCCGAATATGCCTTCGCGGTAGTTGGCAGTAACAGCCACAATGCCGTGGCGTGCCATCTGACGTCCCGAGTATCGCGGCTCGCTGCCCGAACCGGCAATCAGTCCGCCACCATTGAAGTAGATTACCACCGGCAGACGGTCGGTCAAGGTCTTGGAAGGCGTCCATATGTTAAGATACAGACAGTCCTCACTTTTCTTTTCGGCATCGAAGCCCATATCTCCGAAAGGGTTGCCTTGCATGGGGTCGTTGCCAAACTTCTTAGCACTGCGCACCCCTTGCCACGACTGCAACGGTTGTGGCGCACGCCAACGGTTTTCGCCCACGGGTGGTGCTGCAAAGGGCACACCTTTAAACACGTTTACACCCGACTCGCACACGCCTTCAAGCACACCATATTGTGTGGTGGCCAGAGGCCCTTGCTGCGCATAGCCTGCTACGGCGCATAACACACAGGCTATCAGAAACATCATTTTTTTCATTGCACTCTTGTTACGATTTTAGTTATTATTCAGTTGCAGAAAAATCTACATATTACCCGTTGGCGGAATTAATTTAAGTT
>NZ_FR892634.1:0-128 GCF_000436015.1 Prevotella sp. CAG:592
GGGAAAAGAACCCTCTGTCGCCTGTCAGAACCTTTCTTGTATGCCATATCTTATCGTCTTAATTTACTATAAAGGTACGAAAAATACCTGAGAATAAAGACGATTCTGAGTTAAACAACTATAACAAA
>NZ_FR892634.1:158-18076 GCF_000436015.1 Prevotella sp. CAG:592
ACAACTATAACAAAACAAACAAAATCACACGACTAGTAACGAACCTAACCTACGTGGCTATAGTTTTCGGACAGCCTCCCCCCTTATAGGGGATGGACGGTTACCCTTGAGTCCTGATTGTCGGGGAGGGATGGTTACTATTGAGCATCAATTACTGTTGAGAGCAAGATTCCGACCTAAGTGAAGGTTGGAGTCTTAGCCTTTCCGCTATCTGCCGCACAAGGGCTTGTATGGGCAATATGTGCAGATTTTCAGATTGGCGGTAGGCGCGAAGGCTTCTTTCCTGTCGTATATGTTTGCCACAAGGGCTTTCAGCCCCTCTCCGAACTCCGCCTGATATTCTTCCACATCGTTGATTCTCTGTCTGCCCAGCGAGATCACTGGGTCGTAGTTCTCCCCGAATGCACGTTGGATGAATATTAGTGCCGGACTGACTGGCAGCGCCTGGGGATTCAGTTTCCTGTCGTTTCGGGCTATCATCGAGTAGAGCATCGCCTGCAGATAATAGTCTGTGTGTTTCTTTCCGCCGGCTTCGTCGGCAGAGAATATCTCTCCGATGGTGGCTACAGGAGTCTTTATGTCGCTTCCGCCCGTCTTGTAGTCTATCACTCTGATGGTCTGCCTTCCCGTCTTGGGGTCGTTCACCATGTCGAGGCGGTCGATTCTTCCTCCCACCTTCACTTTCCTTACTCCCTCGTCGGTATTCACGTCCAGATTCATGAACATGTCTTTTTCGAGTGCCACGATGCTGAAGGGCGTCAGTTCCAGATCGATGTCGAGAAGCCGCTTCACGTATTTTATGAGTACCGTGCGGCTGATGAGCTGCATTCCGTTGTAGTGGAGCTTGCGCCACAGCCGTTCGTCGCTTCCGAACATCTCTTTCTGGAACATCCTGTCCACCACGGCCTCGATGTTCTGTGTTTCAGAGAGTTTTTTTATCACTTCAGAAGTTATCATCTTGCCGTTCCCGGCAAAGTCCTTGTATATTTCTTCGAGCACATTATGGAATATGTTTCCGAACGCCCTGCTCGTGAGCTGTTCCTCTATGTCCTCGTCGGGCTCCCTTATTCCGGCTATGTTGTTGAAGTAGAACTGCATCGGGCATCGCAGGTATCTGTTGAGAGCCGTTGGCGAGAGGGAGCCGTAGGCTGAAAGGATTTTCATCACGTTGTCGTCCTTCTCAAACCTTACGGCGATTTTCTCCACCGAACTTTGTCCCACATGCAGCGAGAGCCTGTTTATCTCGTGTCTGCTCTCCACCATGAGCTGGAGCATGAAGCGGCTCATTTCGCCTTTGTTGCCGTTTTCCGTCGATGTGTTGTATGCAATCGTGATGTCTTTCGCCCGCTGCAGCAGCCTGTAGAAATAGTAGGAATAGATGGCCACCTTGTTGTCCACCGTTGTCAGCCCGTAGGCCTTTCGTATGGAGTAGGGGATGAATGACGAATCCCTTATTCCCTTTGGCATGTTCCCCTCATTGCATGAGAGCAGCAGCACGTGGTCAAAGTCCAGGTTCCTCGTTTCCAGCACTCCCATTATCTGTATTCCTATCGCCGGTTCTCCGTGGAATGGTATCGATGTGGCTGTGATATGCTGCTTGAGGAGCTTCTGTATTGTTATCCTGTCCACATCAAGCTCGCCTGCCTCCACGAGTCCCTTTATCCTGTTTATGAGCGTGTACATATTGAATACCGACTCAACGAAGAGCACGTCTTCATTTTTCCCGGCTATGTTTTTCAGTATGTTCAGTAGCCATTGCATGAGCTTCAGGTTGGAGTCCATCGGCAGGAAGAGCGCCTTGAGACTGTTGTCTGCCCAAAGCTCTTCGTTTTTCGGATATAGAATCCGCTTCACCTGTAGCTCCTTCAGCAGTTCTGAGGCTTTTGCGGATAGATATTTGGTGAATGGATGTGTGAGCAGACTACGGATGAAGGAGATTCTGAATCCGTTGTCGGTCCTCAGTCCGATGGTCTGCAGGTCGAGCAGCTGCGACACGAATGATGACACCGGGGCCTGCGATAGGGGGTAGCCCGTGGTGATGTTTATGTTTTCCACCTCTTCCGGTATTGCATACATTATGCCCGTGAGCAGCCCTTCGTCACACATCACCACTGCCGTGCGCCTGCCGTCCTTGTAGCGTCCGTTTTGCCTCAGCCATTCGCTGACGAATCTTGCCTGTATGTTCTCCGTCTTGGCTTTTATGAATGATATTGTCTTGTCGGCTGAGAAGTTGTCGTAAGCCGCCCCGTAGTCCTCCTGCGGCAGGGAGTTTCCCAGTTCCGAAAGATACATTGAGATGTATTTTCCCGCTTCCTTGTGGCTTGAGGCTGTGCGTTTCGGGTTGCAGTAAAACTCGTCGTAGTCCCAATAGAACTCGGCTGCGCCTTCTTCCTTGAAATGTCGGAAGAGTCGGTGTTCTACTTTCTGCAGCAGGTTGAATCCCACGAAGATGTATTTGTCGAATTCTTTTTCTATTCCGCCATTTTCTATCACTTCTCTATACAGCATTCCCTCGTATGCAAGTCCTTGGCTGGCAAGTCTTTCTCTGAAATCGTTGTATATGTCCTTGAGCTTTGTCCATAGCGATAGGAAGAGTTCTTTCAGCCTTGTGTTGTGGTCTTCGGAGAAATTGCTGAAGAAGGTTTTGAGAATCTCCTTCTGCTCTTCCGTGAGATAAGAAGCGTCGTCGAATTCATGGATGTCGGCCACGTTGGCAAAGAGCTTGTCTGCATCAGCCATGTTCTTGTCTATGTCGTCGAAATCGCTTATGAGCATTCTACCCCAGTCGTAGAAGTGGTCGAGCGTCTCGTCTTTGCCTGTTATCTTGACGAAGCTTTTATACAGGTCGCAGACCAGCTTTATGGGGTCTCCCACTTCTGCCTTGGAATACTTGCGGAAGAGTTCGCTGATGGTGAGGTAGTTTGGCGCCCACACGGGCTTGCCGGCACATCTATAGAGTTCTTCGTTGAGAAATAGCGAGGCTCTTTTGTTCGGGAAGATTATCGCTATGCGCGACAGGTCATTTCCGTATTTTCTTATTATATCCTGTGCTACTATCTGTAGGAATGTTTTCATATTTTCCAATGTATTGTTTTTTACTTTTCCACCTCTTTTATTTCTTTCCTGAATACATACCAGATGTATCCTCTCACATTGGCGTAGCCCATCTGTCTGAGGTATCCGATGTATTGTCTCACCTGGGTGGCATATTTTTCGTTGGGCTTTCCGAACTTGAAGTCCACCACAACCACTTCGTCGCCGTCTTTCATCACACGGTCGGGTCGTCGTGCCACGATTTCCTTCTTTCCGGTCTTTTCGTCGGTTTCCTCGCAGATTATCGTGCATTCGTTGAAGAGCGTCCATCGGGGCGAGAACCAGTCAGCCACGAGTTCGTTTCCCGTCAGGTATCCGTTGAGCAGGCTCTGCAGCTTCTCCCGGTCCAGGTTGTCTCCATAGAGTATTCCTTCTGCTTCAAACCTGTCGAGCTCGGATTCCACGTCGGCTGCCGTCTTGATGCCAGAGAATATCTGGTGCAGTATGTTTCCCGTGCTGATATAGTCGGCTTTCGGCTCCGTGTTTTCTTCCTGTTCTTCTCCGTTGTTCTCCTGTATGAATTTCTTGCTGTTGTTGCTTTGTCTGAACTCCAGTGGTATTTCGTGGTGTTCTATGGTGGCAGCCACGGAGATGTCCTGCTTCAGGAACACGTTTCCCGACTTCTTGTCCTCCTCTTTAGTTTTGCCAGGGCAGAATTCTCCGTATGTGAACGTAAGTTCTGTGCTGTTGTCGTCCTTGCCTTCTATTGTGGCTCCTTTTAGTGACTGTGCCGTTTCTGCCAGGCTCTGCTCTATGAGCATGGAGCGTGTTCCTGCCGCGTTGCGCTTGCCGACGACAAAGAGATTCTTCTTCGGTCGGGTGAAAGCTACGTAGAGCAGGTTGAGGTTGTCTATCGTGTTCTGCATGTGCTCATACTTGTAGTCGTCGGCATAGATAGACTTTGCGAGTGTGGGTGAATAGCTGATGGGGATGAGGGGCAGCTGGCTGAACGGCTCCACGGCGGGATGACACCAGATATTGTTTCCGTATAGTTCCAGCTTCCAGTCGCAGAACGGGATTATCACGTTGTCGAATTCCAGTCCCTTGCTCTTGTGTATGCTGATTATCCTGAGTCCGTCGATGTCGTCGGTCTGTATGGTTCTCGAGTGCAGGTTTTCGTCCCACTCTCTGAGGAATCCCGCCACGTCTGCCGACATGTCTTTGATGTATGCGTTGAGATAGTCGAAGAATGCGCAGATATATGCTCCGTCCTCCTTCATGCGGTCGAGCCTGAAGATATGGAGCAGCTCCTCGCAGAGCTCGAAGAGCGGCAGTTCTTTCAGCTCTTCCTGGTGTGCGGTATATTCCTCGGGCAGCAGATTGTCGCCCTGGTCTTTCATATTTGTCATTTGACTGCCGGAGAATGTGTCGTTGCCTGTGGCGAGCGAATATTT
The DNA here is from genome assembly GCF_000436015.1 of Prevotella sp. CAG:592. Taxonomy (NCBI): domain Bacteria; kingdom Pseudomonadati; phylum Bacteroidota; class Bacteroidia; order Bacteroidales; family Prevotellaceae; genus Prevotella; species Prevotella sp. CAG:592. The sequence continues at coordinate 4,646 of NZ_FR892634.1, forward strand.
CTTTGTCAGACAGGCTCTCGTGAGCACGTCGTCTCCGCCATACAGATAGCGCAGGGCATCTATGATGCAGCACACGGCGACCGAATGGTCGAGTCTGAAAGCCTCATCGCTCACGATGTTTATGTCGGGATGGCATTCCGTGAAATAGTTTGCCAGCACGGGTATGTATCTGTTTGAGCGCAGCAGTATAGCTATGTCGCGCTGCCTCACTCCTCTTTGCAGCAGTTCGTGTATGGTGTCTGCCAGTATGGCGAACGTGTTTTCTTCGTAGCCTTCGGCTGGCAGCAGCCTGACGCTCACGAGTCCCTTGGCTTCTCTCTTTATCGTCTTCTGCTCCACGTCGGCATAGGCTGTGTTTATCTGCTGCGCATTGTTCTGGTCTGTATTGCTTTCGTTGGCGAATTCGGCGGCTATGGCAGAGCGGAAGAATGCGTTGTTGAAGCGGATGATGTTCTGCTCGGAACGGTAGTTGGTGTCGAGCGATTCTACGTTAACGGAGTATCCGGGGAATGCTTCTGCGATATTGCTGAGCAGACTCCATTCTCCGGCTCTCCATCTGTAGATGCTCTGCTTTATGTCTCCCACTATGAGGTTGTCTGTCACTCCCGGGGGCGTAGTCTTGGCATGGCTCAGACATTCGCCGAGCAGCACCTTGAAGTTGTTCCATTGCACTACGCTCGTGTCCTGGAATTCGTCTATCATGATGTGGTTGAGATGTGTTCCTATCTTCTCGAAGATGAATGGCGAGTCGGAGTCGTTTATCATCATTCGCAGCAGGTGTTGCGTGTCGCTGAGCAGGAATCTGTTTGCCTCGGCGTTCATCTCCTTCACCTTGTTTTCTATGTCTCTGAGCAGTCTGAGGTTGTTGATGTTCTTGAGCGTGGCGGCCACGGAGTTCACTATTGTCGCGGCTGTCGTCCTTTCCTTTTCCGCCCTCTCGAGGAGGGGCATGAGGCTCTCGCGTGCTGCCCGTATTATGAGGTCGCGGTTTTTGTTGGTTTTCGCAACCCAGTTCTCTTCGCTTTCCATGCAGTTTGCCACGGTCTTCGGTATGAAATTCCTGTCGCTGAGGTCGTCTTCGGCCAGTCGGTGGAAGTATTTCTGTATTCCGCTTCTCTGCCCGCCCTTGAAATCCTCTTCCTGTATGCCGTATTTGCCGATGAGCCTGAAGAATTCAGAGCTTGTTTCCTTGAGAATTTCCCGTGCGGCGATCTCTTCGGCTCGCAGCTTGGTGCGGTAGGAGGTGAGGAATCTGCTGTCGGAGAGTTTTTCGTTCACTGCTTTCCCGATTTCGCGATACTGGTCGTTGAATATCATCCGTCCAAAATCCTTCACCGAGCCGATGATGTTCCAGCTGTTGTTTTTGTCTATGTTTTCCATTATGAACCTCACGATCCATGAGAAGAGGGGCGACTTTCTGTCGAGTTCCTCTATCATGAGGTCCACTGCTTGGTTTTCCACCGCCGTATCGTTGAGTTCCACTCTGAGGTTTGCCGAGAGGTCCAGTTCGCGCGCGAGGTTCCTGAGCACGCTCTGGAAGAACGTGTCGATGGTCTCCACGTGGAAATAGTCGTAGTTGTGTATGAGGAGCGAGAGGGCTGCCGAGGCTGCTTTTCTGATGTCGTCTTCCGCCATCTGTGTCTCAAGTGCTATCTTTTTCAGATAGTCGTCAGATTCGGCCAGTCCTCGTGATATTCCGTAGAGCTGGCTCAGTATTCTGGTTTTCATCTCCTCTGTGGCTTTGTTTGTGAAAGTCACGGCCAAGATGTTTCTGTAGCTTGCCGGATTGGCTACGAGCAGCTTTATGTATGCCACGGCAAGCGTGAATGTCTTTCCGCTGCCGGCACTTGCCTTGTAAACTGTGAGTGAACTCATGTGTGTGGTTTTATTGTCGTTTTTTTTTATTCACCAGTCTCTGAACAGCTCCATGCTCATTCTGATGCCAGTGCCCTCGAAGTGCTTGTTGCTCACCCCTAGGAAGAGCCCTATGGAGAAGAGACGGTTTGTCAGTCCGTAGCCACACTCCAGATAGGGGTGCAGCTTGTCTGTGAAGAGTGTGTTGCAATAGAGCCTCTCCATCTCGATGAATTTTCCCACGAATGGTATTCTCGACACGAGCAGCAGGGGCGACTCATAGGTCAGATTGCTGTTCACGTAGTATTTCGAGGCGTTATACCAGTTTTTGTTCAGTAGCTGGAACTCCCCCGTCCAGTCGTCGTTCCATCCCTCTGGGATGGAATTGTATCTGAAGTTCCTGTAGTCCAGAAAGTAGGCCCCCTTGCTTCTTGATGTGTATATTCCGTATCCCATCTTCATCGATAGTACGCGGAGTTTCATCACGGGTATTTTCCACGAGGCGTCTATTTCCATGCGCTCGTAGTTCATGTCAGACCGTATCACTCCCTTTATGCCCCGCTCATAGTCGTAGGTCAGTACGGGGCCCCGATTCAGCCACGGGCTCCATACCAGCTGCAGGGTGGGGGAGAAGGAGTAATACTTCGGTTTCCTGCCCGTTGCGGCGAAGTCCTGCGGGTCCACCGCCGTACGCCTGTGGTAGGCGAATCCTGCACCCAGCCTTAGCCTCGGGTTGATGAGGAAACTTGTGCGCAGGCGCCAGTACATGTCTTTGAAGAGGTCGAGCCTCAGGTTCTCCCATCTGATGGAGTCGTACGACTCATGCTTGAGCTGCGTGAGGATTTCCGAATTGAAGATATGGTTGCCCGTTCCGTATTCCGTCTCTATGGTCAGCCGCCTGCCGAGTGTGAGCCGCATCGGGATGTTGAAATACACTTGTCGGAGCTTGAATGAATATCCGAGCCTCGCACCCATGCCGAGCCTTGCGTTGGGGCTGAAATCTAGGTTCCCGTTGAGCTTTATGCGATAGGTCACTCCCTTGTAGCTGCTGTAGCCCAGATAGAGAGGGTTTATTATGGGCGACATTCTGAAGCTCCCCCTCATGTTGCCTCCGAAATCGCCGCCCAGTCTGTCTATGAGATAGCTGCCCAGGTCTTTCCATAAGCTGCTCTCTCTCCGGTTGCGCCTAGTCGTGGCACTGTCGGGGGTAGGGTCGTTCTGCGTTCTGCGGGCTATGAGCGTGTCTATGGCGGCAGGGTCCAGATGGTAGAGCACGTTGTATGCCGACACCACCTTGTTGCCCATAAAGCGCATCTGTGTCCTCACGTTGCTGCTGTGGGGCATGGGCGGATGGTCTTTCTGCATGAGGATGCGGATTCTAAACTTCATCACGTCGATCGTGCCTCTGAATTCCACTTCGTGTATGCAGCCCGCCGAGTCCACGTTGGCTGAGCCTGCCACAAGCTGTATGTTCTTGAAGCGTGGTCGGAACGCCACTCTCATCAGCCCCGTGGTCTTGTTGTGCTCCGTCTTGTATCTGTAGAAGCTCCTGTTAGTGCGCTCAAACGGCGAGAGCAGGAAGCTGTCGAATATCGTGGCGCCGTAGATTCTGGGCCGCAGCAGGATCTTCATCATCGACACTACGTCCTTGTTGCGTGGCACGTTGCCGCTTGACCTCACGGACTGAAGGTCTCTGATTTTTCTATTTGACATAATTAGTCTGAACAGTCTTTCTCCTTGATATTCCCTTCGTCCTTTGGCTATGGGATACATCGACGGCAGGAGTTTAAGAATGAAATTCCTCTTCTTTATGTCGATTCTGAAATTGTGATATATATAGAGAGAGGTGTCTGTTCTGGATTGCAGCAAGCTGTCGCCCTTGTCGAAAATCCTGTCAAGCAAGAGATTGTCGACATCTGTTTTCCTTTCGCGCCCCAAGACTCCGGCTGCCGCGCAGAAAACAATAAACATCAGTAAGATGATTCTCCTTTTCAACTCACCTTATTTTATATATGAGACTCCAAATTTCAATTTCTCGTACTGAAGAACTCTGAAATTCCAGTTCGCGGATTAAAATGCAAAGATATGGAATTTTTTTCAAGTTTACAAGGAGACGAGTAAGCAAATAAACAAGGATTTTTTTTCCTAAATACCTGAGTTTGGGATAAGCGGCAGTCGTTTTTTCTTGTTATGCCAGATTTCCGATAGGTGCATATTACATTTGCCCTCCAAACAATATGGATGGCAAAATGCAGAATTGTAAAGTCCAAATGAAGTTTACTTTATAACAGCAAGCTGTCCGTCAACATTCTCTATGCAATAGTCAATGTTGATGGATGGCTTCTTTTCAAAGAAGCTATACGCAGCCAAAACAGAAAGGACATTCATTACGAAATTGAACACGCTACGATGTCTTGAATGTACAAGTTGTGCTACATTCTTAAGTTCGTCATTGATGGTTTCTATGACAGATCTTTTGCGCAACAGAATCTTGTCATACAATGGCATGAGCATGTTTTTCATATTGCATTTCAAGCCAGTGACAATTTCTATACCGTCGTTAAACAATCTCTCAAACAAACCATGCGAAATATATCCTTTGTCTGCGAATAATGCCTCCCCCATTATAACTGCATAGTATTACAGACAGCGACAAACTCGCAGTGATGGCAAAAAAATAAGCACAACCAAATCAATCCGAGAAACTGCAATCCCGCCAACTGATTCAGTTGCACTTATATTTCTGCTAATGAATGCCTTTATCAAATTAGGGTCAAGGGAACTGCAATCCCAAGCCTAATCATCATAAGGTATTCTTTTATGCTGCATAAGATAATGCCTTTTCGTTGATTCACAAAATATTTATCTACATTTTTATATTTCGTTATTGGTTATGTTGATATTTTCCTTGATTGATTGCATTACAAACGATTGGTGTATTATAGAACTTCATCATTTCACTTATATGTTTTCTTGTTTGCTAATCTTATAAAAGCCTCGGATTGCTCCTTGGTCATGTAAATGGTGGTGTTGCCCACCATTATACAAAACCCGGCTTCTTCATCCCCGTGCTGCCTTTTGGGCGTTACAAGGATTTTCCCCCTAAAGGGTTTAACGAGTTATCCACTTTGGCGTTATCCAACTTTGATATTTCAAGCTGGCTTTTGTTCTTTTTGCTATCAAGGTAAGCCTTAACACCATCGCTAACGCCCTCTATTTCGGCTTTTCGTTGCAATAGTTCTTGCCTCTTTTGTCGGTATTGGGCATCTTTCACAATGTTTTCGCCTACACGTTGGTAAACATCTTTTTGGTTGCCGGAAACATCGCCCCGGTTCTCTTGCCATGATTCAAACTCGGCATCAAGGTTTTTAATTTCTGCCTCAATTGCCATTACTTCTGCTTGTTCTTGCTCTGTCATAATCGTACAAATTAAGTGTTATTGAATTTACCAAATATTGGTAACAAGTTACAACGTTATTATATATTACACTTTGCCATGTTAGATATACACCCCGGCGTTCCTTATGGCATCATCTAATTCCTGTATATCATCGCTTGCACAATCTTCGCTTATAGTGGCTGCAATCTCTTGCAAACGCTTCTTTACACGGGTGTAATATTTGGCATCTTGGAACGTGCCGTTTTGCTTTAATTCATTCACAAAATCGCCTATCTCATCTTGCCCGGTTTGATTGATTAGGCGTGCAAAGAATATGTTTACTGCATCATTTGCCGTTTTTATATTGTCCATAACGCTACATCTTGTTTCTTTTGTTTTTGGAATGGCAAAGTATTGGCGTTGCCACAACTTCACCATGTTTCTGTAAAATGTTTCATTGGTTAGGGTACGCCCCAAAACCTCATTAACCTTGAATTGGCTTGCCAAATGCCCGTTAAACCTCATTTCATAGCGTAATAAAGGCATCCCGGACAAAAGCCCCGGCGTTTGAATGCCCTTTGCTTGTGCTTCTACTGTCTTATCGTAAAAACAAAGCGTTTTGCCTTGCCGTTTGCCAATGGATTTGTAATATATGCTGCCATCGCCAACCCTTTCCCTTTTTAGCCTTGGAACATCGCCAAACCGCCGTAAATAATTGCCCGTTGGTTTCATCATGGGGAATTGTGTGCCAAACTCCAACCCGGTAACGTAAGCAGCACCTAAATCAACGTGCAAGGCATCGGATAACATCCCCAATGCCTCATCAGTTTTCGCTCTGTCAAGAGTAAACACGTTGCTTTTGTTGTAATACTTTGGTAGGCTTCCAATGATTGCAACGCCATTAGGGTACATCATAACTTTAACGCCGCCAATCGTGCCACTTGCCAATATACATTCCCCGGTGGTGGTGTCAATGATATTGCAAACCCTTTCAAGGTGTCGGGCAATTTCTTCGGTGCTGCTCGCCCTCGGTATGAAAAACTTGATTTTGTCATACATACAACATTTACCATTTTTTGGTAATAACCGCCAATTATTTTATTTGTTTCCTTAACTCTGCCAACCTATCATCAAAGCCGCCATTCATCAACGCTTTACAATAGGCTGAAATAAGGCATTTGCCGCCTTGCAACACAATCATTTCAAACTCGGTGGGCAATTGTCTTGCCTCGGGTGTCGGGGCTTCATTGTCTTGGTGTACAACGAACAAAAAGCCATCTTCCCGGCATTCAAAGAATGGGTTTGCCCTTTCCTTTGCGGAATACGTTGGCTTGTCATACGGGTAGCCATAGGCAAAGCCGCTCAATGCCCCATTTACAAAGTAATCTTTTAGCCCGGTTAGGTTGAGGCTGTTCTTTGCTTGCAAACTCATTGCCGGAACACTGCTTTTTGTTTGTGTTTCACGCTTTGCCATTAGGTAAACGGAAACACGCCCATCACGCCCCCTTAATTCATCCATCGGTGGATAATATCCGGCTTCCGCCGTTATTACATACTTTGGGGTTTTCTTGCTGCCCTTGTCAAATGTTAGCCGGGCATAATAAATGATTTCCGGTTGCACCATCATACAGCCGCCCCCTTTCTTTGGCAATATCCCGCCGCCTTTTGGCTTAACTCGGCATCGGTTGCACATCTGTTTTGTTGCAACCATTCTTCAAGTTCCGCCCGGTTAAAATAGCACATTTTGCCCATCGGCTTGTAATGGGGTATCTGTTTTCTCATGGTTAGTTTATACAAATAACTCTTTGATACACCCATATAAACCGCCGCCTCATCGCTTGTTAGCACTTCTTTAGTGCATCCAATTACATTTGCCGTTATAAGGTCGGCAATTGCCTTTTTTTCTTCATTTGTCATTGTCCTTTGCTTTGAAAGGTTGGGGCTTTCCCGGGGTGTATGCAAGCCCATCCCGTTATTTGCCCTAACATCCCCCGGTGGGGCTTGCATTCCACCCACCGAAAGGATTTCATGTGCAAAGGTATTATGAAAGGGAAACAAAAAATAGTGTATTTTAATGTGCATTATAATGCAAAAAAGCACCCATTTAATAGGTGCTTTGGTTATCCTCAAATATGCTATCAATTATTGGCTTCCATTTTTGGGGTTTCTTGGCATCTTGAATTTGGGTTAAGGCACTTTGAAGCCTATTTGCCCCAAACAATTTGTCTAATGCTGTGCCGGGAAATCGCTCTGTGTTTTTGGGGCAAAATACCCTACCGCAAAAATAGGCTAACTCTACTTTAGATTTATACCATTTTAGCCCCGTTCCCGTTGCTTTAATCCACTCTTTTTGCATTGCCTTTTTGAAATACACTTTAGCCCTTTCCCGGCGTTCATCTCGGCAAAAGTCCAATGCCTCATCAAGCCCCATCGGCTTTGCTTCCGGTACATCGTGTGTTTGTTGAGGCTCATTTGCATGGGTTGCAATATCGTGTAATATCTTAAGACAACGTGCAACGCTTGCTTGTGTTTTGCTTTGCAGTTTCTTCCATGGTATAATTTGGAGAAACACATGGCGGTGTATGCTTGCTACCTCACAGGCAAAAGCGTTATTTTTCGTTGCATCATAATACCCCCGGACTATATACGCCAATTCTTCCAATCGGTTCAAATCTCGTTTTAATACGCTTCCACATGGTATTTCATTAGCCACACACAACTCGGCATCATGTACAATTTGCTTTATTTGTGCAATGGCTTGGTATGCTTTATAATCTTCCATAACATTTTTATTTCTACAATGTTAGTTCCGGTAGGCTGTTTATGGCATCTTCTTTCAGTTTGTCAATTGCCCGGGTGTATTTCTCTGTGTGCTTTAGCCCGGAATGTCCTAAAAGGCTTGCCACCGTCTTTATATTAGCCCCATTGTTGAGAATATTAACGGCAAAACTATGCCTTGCACAATGCCATGTTATATGTTTGTCAATGCCCGCCCGTTTTACCCATCTTCTCAAAGCCTTTAGACACATTGTGTGGCTTGGCAAAGGGAATATCGGTGTATCTTTCCCCTCGCCCTCTTTGGGTTGTCCTATTAGGCTCAAAATGCCATCATTCAAGGGTATAATAACGCCGCTGCTTGCTGAATGCCCCTTTGTTTTGTTCTGCTCAAATTTTAGCAACTTGTTTGAATAATCCACATTGGCAAAAGTTAAATCTTTCACATCACAAAACCTTAACCCACAATAAAGGCTCATAATAAATGCCCGTCTAATATTGGGGTTTTCATTATCGTAATGGGTTGCTATAAGGTTTTTAATTTCCTCTTGCGATAAAACCTCTTTTCTCAATATGTTTTCATCAATTTTAATAACAACACCCTTGCAAGGGTCTTTTGCCATCACATCATGCTCAATGGCATAATGAATAACTTTCTTAAAGCGTTGGTAGATGCTCTTCGCCCCCTCGCCAACGCTTCTGCTTTGCAAATATTCAGTAAATGCCACCATCATATCTTTGTTCATCTGTTCCGGCTTTATGCCCTTTAGATATTTTGTGTATTCCGGTGTATCTTTCAAGAAATCTTTGAAGCGATTTAGGGCAATAATCATCATTCTAATATCTTTCTTTGTGTACCCGTCAATGTAGGCTTGGAAATATTCAATGAAATCTATTTGCCTATCTTTCTTTAGCCTATACCCCTCACCCTTTTCCAATAGTTCTTGTTGGCGTTCATATCTTATTTTTTTTGCAAGTTCCAACGTTTCTTTGTTCTGCTGCCTCTCTAATGGTGTTCTTGGTGCTGTCCACAAATATAGGCTTAATGGCTCTTTTCGCCGCTCCACCTTTGTTACATTCTTATCTTTTGCCTCATTGTAAACAAGGCTATAACCCAAATAATATTCCAAATATAGGCTTTCTCTGCCATCGGTTAGCATCCGGGCATATAATTTGGGGTTTTCTGTTTTGTCGGCACTTATTAAATAAGTTCCGTCACACCTAACTTCTTTCTTTGCCATTGTTCTTTTGTTTTTGTTCTTTGTTTCCTTTGTTTGCAAAGGTAGTGCTTTTATTTTGTATTCCGAGCAAATTCCGAGCAAAAAGTGCAAAAACATAGTCTAATTTTTGAAACAATGTGCAAATACCTATTTTTGCTCCGCTTGATTTATAGGCACTTATCTTCTTTTGGGTACACAATATTATCACGGTTGTGTATCGGCTCTGGGTACTGAAAGGAGAGAAGCTTGTTTCTCTCCTTTTTTTGTTGCCTCCCTTTGATTACTCATATCCTATTGACACCCGTTGGCGAATTAATTTTGTGCGACACTTTTATGAGTACAAGAAGACAAAAAATTGCATAACAAAAAAAAGAGCAAGCGGCTTCAGAACATGTAATGTAATGTCATGATTCTGAAACCGCTGAACTAATATTTTCACAAAAAGCCATCAGACCGTAAATGCGGTGTTAAACTGATGACAGATTGAAGCAACTTTCCAAACGACTATTCGTCTTCTCTTTCCTCACGGTAGCATTCGTATACCGATGCCATGTCTGGACAGCACACACTTGCCTTCATTGCCAGGCTGTCAAACTCCTTGCGCTGCTTGCTGGAACCGCGTGCCATGGTGCCGGCAACGATGAGGTCCGCTGTATAGCTGCTCGACGAGAAGGGCACGTTGACGCCGTTCGTCATCGCCGACAGTTCCTTATACCACGGCAACGGATTGATAGACACGGTGTCGATTTTGATGCGGCGCTTCGACGCCTTCTTTGCCTCATGGCGCCAGTCAATCTGGTTGCGCACCACATAATTCTTATAGGTGTAGCCCAGTTCGTGGGGTTCGGCGTCGGAGATGAGCAGGATGCTGCGTGTGGAACCATGGCGCCACGAAGTCTCCTCCACTATCTTCTTTATCACCAGCTCGTAGAACTCGTCGCCGTCGCCGCCGCAGGTATCCTTGGTATTCTTTATAAACTTTATGATGCTGTTCTCATTCCGAGTAAGCGGCAGACACTGATAGGCGTCACCGAAATCATTCTTGCCGTTCATGTCGCAATAGTCGCCGAAAGCCACGATGCCGAGACGCAGGTCGTCGTTATCCTTGAAGAGTCGTGGAATAAGGTCGGCCACCTGACGGCGCACGTCGTCGATATATGCCGCCATCGAACCGGTGGTGTCGAAGGCAATCACCATATCGAGCATTCCCACCTTCTTGGGAGCGATGTCTTTCATACCCTTCTCGTCTGCGCCACCGATAGTTGTAGTCGTGTTCTCTACGATAGTAGTTTCTTTCTTTGTATTGAAAATCTTTTTCATAATGGTAATGTTTAATTGTTTACTTCTTTTCTATTTATAAGACCATTTCAGAAAAAAATTAAGCAAGAAACGGAAAATAATAAGTTTTTTCAGAAGAACAATGGAATCTTTCAATAAGACAAGCGACACCTCAACAATAAAAACAAGCAGGCTTGCTTTGTATTGTCTTCGGTTTGCATTATCTTTGCCATGGAGAATAAAATCGGCATACAATAACAACATTCAGCTTATGGCTCATCTTCCAGACGACATAATACTAAACGGCTTCATATCCTTCAACGGCGATATGACCAAAGAGTACTTCTATGGCTACTGCCGGCGTGCATACAGCATATACGACAGGAAATACCAGCTACACGGCAAGGCGGGACTTGACTTCTATTCACTCGCCCACGACTACTACATACAGTTGCTCACCCACCATTTCGAACCTCTGCTCAAGAAACCGAAAGCGGCCAAACTGTCTACATGGATGGTGAGGGGTTTCCATTTCGTGGTGCTCGATGCACTGAAGGCTTACAACAAGGAGTATGAGCATCTCTCTGAAGAGGCTTCCGATGTGGTGTTGGAATATGTGCGGTCCACCGACAAGGAGGAGGGCATGCTGCTGCAAGTGGCAGAGGCTGTGGCATCACACTACCACGACCGCATGATGCAGGAGATAGCCCACATGGTGTTTTATGCCGGATTCAAACAGAAGGACGTGGCGGCACAGCTCGGCATCACTCCGGCTGCAGTGAACATGAGATACAAGAAGATGATGGAGGAAGTGGTGACTCCCTACGTAATCGAGAATTACGGCGAAGGTCTCACCATGGCTCCGGTCATGGAACCCTGCATGGAAGACAGTTCGGCAGACGCATGCTTCAGCAAGGCAAGTCCGATGTCAGCTTCATTACTCCCACGCTTCGCCAACTGGCAACAGGAATCAGAACAAAATACAGATATCATGAACAGAAGAATCACACCATCACTAATCACCGCCCTCAAGCCGAACGAGATATTCGTGTTCGGTTCAAACCTGCAGGGCATCCACGCCGGCGGCGCGGCCCGTGCGGCGAGACTGCATTTCGGTGCCGTAATGGGACAGGGCGTAGGAATGCAGGGACAGTCGTATGCCATCCCAACCATGCAGGGAGGCACGGAGACCATCAAGCCCTACGTTGACGAATTCGTGGAATATGCCCGTCAGCATCCCGAACTCCATTTCCTCGTCACTGCCATCGGCTGTGGCATAGCGGGATTTGATGCCGACGACATCGCCCCACTGTTTGAAGAGGCAAAGGACATTGAGAACATCTCGCTGCCCGATGAGTTCTGGGATGTGCTGGAATAAGCCAACAACAGACTGATGACCGATTGGGGAATAACAGAGTATGACGACAACAGGACGTTCTCTCCACCAACGACAACGCATAATAGATAAGGTATAATCAAGAACAATAAAAAACAATAACATCATGAAGAAACTGAAGATGCTACTGCTGACCTGCTTTATGGTCATGACCAATGCCGCCATGGCGCAAGACCACCTCAATCTGCCATACTTCATCTCCGGACCGATACAATACGGAATGGTGTCGGAGACGGCACTGACATACCAGGGAGAGGCCACCGTACAACGGTGTATGGAACCGAACCTGAAGCATGTCAAGATTCCATACAATGTGTCAAGAGGACTGACGAACTGGACCATAGAGGTGATTGCCTGCGGTGCCTTCGACGGTTGCTCGCTGGAGTCGATAACGCTAAACGATGCCATAAAGTTCATCGAGTCACAAGCATTCACCAGATGTCCGCTGAAGACTTTCACCTGTCCTGCCAAGCTGCGCCACATCGGCATGAGTGCCTTTCAATGGTGTACGGAGCTTGAATCGATACATACCGACAACAACCTCAAGGGCATCGGTAACGCCTGCTTCTGGGGATGCATCAAACTGAAACGCTTCGACTGTCCGAAAGACATGCACACTATCGGTGAGAACGCTTTCAGATGCTGCACCTCGTTGGAGTATGTCACTCTTGGCGATGACATGATAAACATCGGCGAAGGTGCATTCAGCGACACTCCAAACCTGAAGGCGATAGCAATAACCAACAGGAATCCTCACGACGCACCTAACGCTTTCTGCCGCGAAGTGCTGCAGAACACATGGCTCGTAGTTCCTGACGGATGTGTGGGAAAATACAAGGCGAAGAAAGGTTGGAAGGACTTCGTGCACGTGATTGAGCGGAGCAAACTGAAATAAGACCTTGCATCTGCTCCACCAACCTTTTTATCCCAAAACGGTCATTAGGCCTTGTCGACCTAATGACCGTTTTGGTGCTTATATACATAGCTGAAAAATTCTACAACATAGTTCGGAATGAATCCACCACGCCAAGCAGATGCTTCTCCTCGTCAACCACGAGAACACAGTGTATCTTGTTCTGATGGAGCACCTGTTCTATGTCGGTAATCTTCATTTCCGGCGACACCATCTTCGGCGTCTTCGTCATGATGTCGGCAACGGTGAGTTGGAAGAATCTGTCCTGCGAGCTCTCCATCGCACGGCGTATGTCGCCGTCGGTGACGAGACCCACCACCTTGCCGTCAACCACCGGCACACACAGTCCCAGTCTGCCGTTGCTCACATGTATAACGGCCTCGCCGAGCTTCGTCTGAGGGTCTACTACAGGCAGGTCGTCGGAACGCATCACGTCCTTAGCCCTGGTGAGCAGTCGTCTGCCGAGCGAACCGCCTGGATGGAACTGTGCGAAATCGGTAGCCTTGAAGTTGCGTGCCACCATCAGCGCACATGCCAGGGCGTCGCCCAGGGCGAGAGCTGCCGTAGTGGATGATGTGGGAGCGAGTCCCAACGGACAAGCCTCACGGCTCACTCT